>JAJTCR010000471.1 GCA_021325695.1 Steroidobacteraceae bacterium
CGCGCTCGGCCAGCCGGTCTCGCCGATGTACAGGACCTTGCCCGGAATGCGCTGTTGCAATTCGGTGTACAGACGGTCGACCTGCTCGATCACCTCCTCGACCGCGACCGGCTCGTCGTCCCAGTACGGCAGGATGTGCACGGTCACGAACGACACGTCGCGCGCGAGCTGCGCGTGGTCGAGCCAGCGTCCCCACACGTCCGCGTAGGTCACCGGGAGCCGAGTCTCTGCGCCAACACGACGGATCAAGGCTGCGAGCTGCCCGGGCGTCAGTTCGTGCCGCAGCAGCACCTCGTTGCCGACGACGATGGCGCGGACCGTCTCGCGATGCCGCTTGGCCACCGCGATGCCCCGCGCGAGTTCGCGCTCGTTGTGCGCGGCATCCCGACCGAGCCAGAGACCGAGCAGGACCTCCATGCCGAGCTTTTGCGCGACGGCCGGGACGAGGTCATGGCCCGCGGCCACGGTGTAGGTCCGCACGCAGGACGTGCGTCGGGCCAGCAGCTCGAGGTCGAAGCGGATCTGATCGGGCGTGAGGGACTCGCCCACGCTTCCGGCGTGCTGCTGGGAGGGGGCATAGGACACGCACGGCAAACGCCCCGCCGCGCCGTCCTGAAGCGGCACCGGGCGCGCGTCGTGCCACCACGACCCTGCCGCGGCGAACGCGAGCAGCGCCCAGCACGTGGCAATCCACGTGGCCCGCGACGCGGCTGGCGAGTCGTCGTTCGGCGAGCGCGGCGACGGCACGTGTGTGATCCTCCGGTCGGGACGGGCCAAAGGGCGGCAGTCTTGCGCAGGAGCTGACCGAACGCACGCGCTGCGGCTATCTTGGGTTCCACGCCGTCAAATGACGACCACCACGACAGGACTCGAAACGTGAACCGACGGTCGCTACTGAAGGTCGCCGCGCTCGGTGCGGGCGCGACGCTCGCCGCACCGGCCATCTCGAAGAACGTCCGCGAGTGGCGAATGGTCACGAGCTGGCCCAAGGGGCTGCCCGGGCTCGGCACAGGTGCCGAGCGGCTCGCCGCGAACATCACGGCATTGAGCGGCGGCAGGCTGCGGATCAAGGTCTACGCCGCAGGCGAACTCGTGCCGGCCCTCGAGTGCTTTGGCGCCGTGGCGAACGGCACTGCGCAACTCGGGCACGACGCCGCGTACTACCACACCGGCAAGTCCGAGGGCTGTGCGTTCTTCACGGCATTCCCGTTCGGCTTTACCGCCGACGAGATGGACGCCTGGATGAAATATGGCAACGGCCAGAAGCTCTGGGACGAACTCTACGCGCCGTTCGGGCTCCGTGGCTTCCACGCCGGCAACACCGGCACGCAGATGCTCGGCTGGTTCAAGCGCGAAATCCGCAGCGTCGACGACCTGAGGGGCCTCAAGTTCCGCGCGCCCGGCATCCAGGGTCGCATCCTGCAGAAACTGGGCGTGACGCCGGTCTCGCTGCCGGGCGGCGAGATCTTCCCGGCGCTGCAGTCGGGCGCGATCGACGCGGCCGAGTGGATCGGGCCGTTCAACGACCTTGCGCTCGGGTTCTACCAGGTGTGTCGCTACTATTACTCGCACGGCTACCACGAACCGGGACCGAGCCTGCAGCTCATCGTCAACGAGCAGGCCTGGAAGACGCTCGACGTGGAATTGCAGGCCATCGTGCGCACGGCCTGCGAGGCTTCGACGCGCGACATGCTCGCCGAGTACAACGCCCGTTCAGGGCCTGCGCTGCGCACGCTCGTAAAAAAGCACGGCGTGCTCGTGCGGCCGCTGCCCGAAGACGTGCTGATGGCCTGCGGCAACGCGGCCAACGAAGTGCTCAACGAAATCCACGCCGGCGACCGCACGCCCAAGCGCATCGTCGCGCGGATCGTCGAGGACTTCCTCGCGTTCCGGAAGGACATCACGCCCTGGACCCGCGTCGGCGAGCAGGCGTTCCTCAATGCGCGGCGACTGCCGTTCGAGTTCAAGCTGAAGTAGCGAAGGCGTCGCTTGCCAGTCGACAATTTGGGAGTCCATCTGGCTGACGCCGCTGCGCGTGCGTTGAGTTAGGCTTTCCACACAAGCCAGCCCACGCGGAGCCGCCGATGCCGCCGACGCCACCGATACCGCAGACCGCCGGGCCCGACACCGCGGCCGCCGCGTCGCGCACCTCCCTCGGCACGCGCATCGCCGAGCGGCTCCCCGAGATCCTGATCGAGGCCCTCTTCACGCTCGTCGCGGTCGTGCTCGCATTCGCGGTCGAGGAGTGGCGCGAGGAGCGCGAACTCGACGGGCTCGCGGCCGAGGCGCGCGGCGCGATCCTGCAGGAGGTGGCGCGCAATCGCGACGAGCTCATCGAGTCGAAGCAGGATACGGTCGATGCGGTCGCCAGGCGTCGCGCCGGGCGACCGCGCGGGCGCTGCTCGGCCGTATCCGCGTGCTCAAGTCGCTCGGGCAGTCGCTCGAGGAAGACTACGCGGACATCCTGTAGACGCGCGGCTCCGCGTCAGTGGCAAACCGCCACACGGCTGGGAGCGAACTGTCGACGCGATGCTTCGTGCCCGCATAATCCGCGAATGGCAGCCGGGCTGCCCGTCACTCGACTTTCGCGGCCAATCTTGTGGGAAGGCAGATGATGCGGATTTGCTGGCTGTTCGTGCTGCTGCTCGCCACCACGGCCTGCGGGCGCTCTCCGAGCTTCGACCCGGCAGCCGAGGAGGCCCAGATTCGGCGGGTCATCGCCGACATGGAAGCCGCGTGGAATCGCGGCGATTTTCGCGGCTACATGGCCGGCTTCAAGAATCCCGACGTCGTCTTCGTCTCGCGCGGCGAGTTCCAGCGCGACTGGCAGGGCACGCTCGACCACTACGTGCGTGACTATGGCGGCGCGCCCGAGCGGCGCGGCCAGCTCCATTTCTCAGATATCACGATCGAGATGCTGAGCCCCGACGCGGCCCAGCTGATCAGCCGCTACCGGCTCGAGCGGCCGGTCGAGCCGCAGGACGGCATCAACACTCGACTGATGCGCAAGGTCGACGGCCGCTGGATCATCGCGCTCAACCATGTGAGCTCGAAGGAGCCCGAGCGCTAGTCCCGATTTCCCGGGACGCCTTTGTCCTCCGTCCTCCCGAGCAGATCGATCAGCTCCTGGCGCCAGAACTTCGCCCAGGTGTGCGTGCCGTGGCCGCGCGTCTCGGTGGTGGCGCGGATCAGGACGTAGCGCACGCTCGGCATCTGGCGGGCGGTCTCCTCGGCGATGCCGTAGTCGGGCGGATTGATGAAATCGTCACTGCTGTTGACCCAGGTCATCGGCGTCACGATCCGGTCGAGGTACGGACGCGGGTCGTAGGTGCGGGATGCCTCGAGCTGGTAGAGCAGGTCGTTGGCGTCGCGGGTGGGGATGTCGCGGGCGATCCGCTCGACGATATACGCCTCGGCACTCTCGCGGTCCGGATAGGCGCGCTGAAGGTAGAGCGGGGCGAAGCCCGCGACCTGGAGCAGGCTGATCGCGGTGCGCAGGCCCTGCACCGGTTGCGCCGTATAATTGCCGCCCTTCCAGGCGGGGTCCTGGCGGATCCCCTCGACCGCGGCGCGACGCCACATCCGGTTGTGGCCCGCGATCTCGACCGGCAGGCACGCCATCGGCATCGCGGCCTGGAGGAAGTCGGGATGGGCTTCGGCCCAGACGAAACCGTGTATGCAGCCCATTGACGTGCCCATCAGCAGACGCAGCCGGGTGACACCGAGGCCCTCGATGAGCAACCGGCGCTGCGCCTCGACCATGTCGGCATAGTCATAGGCCGGGAAGCGCATGCGCAGTCCGTCGCTCGGCTTGGAGGAGCGACCGTGGCCGATGCCGTCGGGCAGGATGATGTAGTGGCGGCTGATGTCGAGCGGCTGGCCGGGTCCGTACAGCTCGTCCGCGAACTGCGGCTGGAGAAACTGGCGACCACTGCCGCCGGTGCCGTGCAACACCATCACCGCGTTGACGATGCGTCCGGCGGCATCGCGCCGGGGCGTGCCGAACGTCGCATAGTGGATGCGCAGCTCGGGCAAGGTCTCGCCGCTGCCGAAGCGGAAATCGCGCAGCATGACGTCGCCCTCGGTGAGGCGCGA
>JAJTCR010000041.1 GCA_021325695.1 Steroidobacteraceae bacterium
GCCGTGGTCGGCCGCACGATCCGCGCATTCGAGGTGCGCGAACCGCGGCTGCGCTGGCCGGTCGAGCCGCACCTGGCGCGGGAACTGGCCGGGCAGCGCGTGCTCGACGTGCGAAGGCGTGCGAAATACCTGCTGATCGAGCTCGAGCGCGGCACGCTGATCGCGCACCTCGGCATGTCGGGGAGCCTGCGGATCATGCCGGCCGCGGCGGCGCGGCTGCTGCACGATCACTACGACCTCGTGCTCGACTCGGGCCAATGCCTCCGCTTCAACGACCCGCGCCGGTTCGGCAGCCTGCACTGGTGCACCGGCGACCCGCAGGCGCACTCGCTGCTCGCCGACCTCGGTCCCGAACCGCTCGAGCCCGCGTTCGACGCCGGCCACCTCGCGCGGCTCGCCCGTGGACGCAAGGCGGCTGTGAAGCTGTTCCTGATGGATCAACGCGTGGTGGTGGGCGTCGGCAACATCTATGCGAGCGAGGCGTTGTTCCGGGCCGGGGTGCGACCGCGGCGTGCCGCGGGGCGCCTCAGGCGCGCGGAATGGGAGCGCGTCGCCGCGGCGATCCGCGAGGTGCTCTCGGACGCGATCCGCCAGGGCGGCACGACCCTGCGCGACTATGTCAACGCCGACGGCACGCCGGGGTACTTCCGCCAGGACCTGTACGTGTACGAGCGCACGGGCGAGCCTTGCCGGCGGTGTTCGACCCCGATCCGCCACGTCGTGCAGGGGCAGCGCTCGACCTATTTCTGTCCGGCCTGCCAGCAATAGCCGGTCGCGGACGGTTATGCCCTGAGACCGCGACGTGGATTTGCGGACTCCCCCTTTGCGGCATTCGCACGGCCCCCTCCATAATCGATGGCCATGCCAGAAGCTTCCTCTCCGATGCGGGTCCTGCTGGGCGTCACCGGCGGCATCGCGGCGTACAAGAGCGCGGAGCTGACGCGCCGGCTGCGCGACCGCGGCGCCGACGTGCAGGTGGTGATGACGGCCGCCGCGCAGCAGTTCGTCACGGCGCTCACGTTCCAGGCGCTGTCGGGGCGCGCCGTGCGCACCGACCTCTGGGACCCCGCGGCCGAGGCGGCCATGGGGCACATCGAACTCGCCCGCTGGCCGCACCGCATCGTGATCGCGCCGGCCTCGGCGGACTTCATTGCTCGACTGTCGGGCGGCCTCGCCGACGACCTGCTCGCGACACTGTGTCTCGCCTCGGACGCGCCGATCACCGTCGTCCCGGCGATGAACCGCCTGATGTGGGCCAACGCCGCGACGCAGGCGAACGTCGCCACGCTGCGTTCGCGTGGCATTGCGGTGCTCGGTCCCGCCGAGGGCGACCAGGCCTGCGGTGAAATCGGGCCGGGACGCATGGTCGAGCCGCACGAGATCCTGGAAGCACTCTTTGCCGGTCGGGCGGCTGCGGACGCGAAGGGACCCCTGGCCGGTCGCAAGGTGGTCGTCACCGCCGGCCCCACGCGAGAACGCATCGACCCGGTGCGGTTCATCACCAACCGCAGCTCCGGCAAGATGGGGTTCGCGGTCGCCGAGGCCGCGCGCGATGCCGGCGCGGACGTCGTGATCGTCAGCGGCCCGGTCAACGTGGCGACGCCCGTGGGCGTGCGCCGGATCGAGGTCGAGTCGGCCGAGCAGATGCTCGAGGCGGTGCGGGCCGAGATCGCCGACACGGACGTGTTCATCGCCTCGGCGGCCGTGTCCGATTACCGCGCGCGCGAGGTCGCCGAACACAAGATCAAGAAGACCAGCGAGCAGCTCGTGTTGCAGCTCGCTCGCACGCCCGACATCCTCGCGACGGTTGCCGCAGGCACGCCGCGGCCGTTCGTCGTGGGTTTCGCGGCCGAGACCCAGAACGTCGAGCGCAACGCGCTCACCAAGCTCGAGACCAAGAAGCTCGACATGATCGCGGCGAACCAGGTCGGCGAGGGGCTCGCCTTCGACTGCGACGACAACGCGCTGACCGTGTACTGGAACGGGGGCAAGCGAGAGCTCGCACGCGCACCGAAATGCCAGATCGCGGCGGCGCTCCTCGACGTGATCGCGGAACGGTATGCCGCCGGGAGCCAGCGTTCGTGAACGACCGGCCGACGGCCGGGCGCCGGCCCAGGCTGCAGGTGAAGGTGCTCGATGCGCGGATCGGCCGCGAGTATCCGCTGCCCCACTACGCGACGCCGGGCTCCGCGGGGCTCGACCTGCGCGCGTGCCTGGATGCGCCGGTGACGCTCGAGCCGGGGCAGACCCGACTGGTCCCGACGGGGATCGCAATCCACCTGGAGGACCCGGGCCTCGCGGCCGTGCTGCTGCCGCGCTCGGGCCTCGGCCACAAGCACGGCATCGTGCTCGGCAACCTCGTCGGCCTGATCGACTCGGACTACCAGGGACAGGTGATGGTGTCCTGCTGGAACCGGGGCCAGTCGGCGTTCACCGTCGAACCCGGCGAGCGCATTGCGCAGATGGTGATCGTGCCCGTGGTGCAGGTCGAGTTCGACGTGGTCGAGGACTTCACGGAAAGCGACCGCGGCGCCGGCGTGTTCGGGAGCAGCGGCCGGAAGTGACTAGTGATCAGTGAATAGTGAACAGTCGGAAAAAAGAAAAGGCCGGCGACGCCGGCCTCTGACCAGTCACTAGTCACCAGTCACTTCACTTGATGCCCTTCAGCTCCTTGAACCGCTGGATGTCGGCGCCGAACTCGCGCGCGAGCCGCTCGCGCTCGGCCGTATTCTTGGTCAGCTCCTGCTCGTAGACCTGCAGGCCCTTGACCGTGTTCACGATCTCGCTCGCGATCTGCTCCGGCAGCGCGGGCGCGTTGGGCTTGGTGCTGTACGGGCGATAACGTTGCACCGACTGCATCAGCCGCGCCTCGCGAGCACGCTGGTTCGAGATGTATTGCCCAGTGACGACGTTCTGCTGTTCGAGCAGCTCGATGCGCTGGTCGCGCAGCCGCTCGATGTCCGCGACGCTCAGGTAGGTCGCGAGCAGCGTCTTGTCGCGTTGGGCCCCGGCCTTGGCAGCGTCTTCGGCCGCCTTCTGTTGGGCCATTTCCTCGAGCGACTGGCGCCCGGGGATCACGCGTACGACACGGCCGGTCGCGTCGAGCACCTCGACGTCGATGTCCATGCACTCGGCCGGTATCGCCTGGCTCACGTAGGTGCGGCCGTTGCTCGCCTTGCAGCGATACATCTCCTCGCTGGCGACCTTCGACGTCTTGCGCTTGACCGCCGCGTCGGCCACGCCGGCCACGAGGGCACCCAGCAACACCACGATCAGCAGGACGGCGCCGCGGGTCACGCGGGCACGCACCGGGGCCGATTCGAGACGGGTCACGTCGGTCATGGACGCCATTCTGAGCCTGCCCGAGTCCTTAAATGCACCTTTTGGGCCCGCGCGCCGCTCGGCTCTGTGACCGACTTCACCCAGCGCCCGGGTTCAGACGATGCCATACCGGTCGCGGTACTCGCGCACGGCGATGAGCAACTGGCGATCGCCCGTGGCCTCGAGGTGTGCCATGAGATCACGCAACCGCAACACCGCGATGACCGGCAGGCCGAACGTGTCTTCGACCTCCTGGACCGCCGACTTCTCGCCCTGGCCCCGCTCCTCGCGATCGAGCGCGATCAGCACGCCGGCCGGGATCGCCCCCTGCGCGCGGATGATCTCGACCGATTCGCGGATCGCGGTGCCGGCGGTGATGACGTCGTCGACGATCAGCACGCGTCCCTGCAACGGCGCGCCCACGATCGTGCCGCCTTCGCCGTGACCCTTCGCCTCCTTGCGGTTGAACGCGAACGGCAGGTTGCGTCCCTCGTCCGCGGCCATCGCCGCCGCGGTGGCGGTCACGAGCGGGATGCCCTTGTAGGCCGGGCCGAACAGCATGTCGAACGACACGCCCGAGTGCGCCGCGGCCCGCGCGTAATGACGACCGAGCCAGCCGATCGCGTGGCCCGTGTTGAACAGCCCGGCGTTGAAGAAGTACGGGCTCCGGCGGCCCGACTTCAGCGTGAACTCGCCGAATCTCAGTACGCCGAGGTCGAGGCACAGACGGATGAAGTCGCGTTGGTCCATGGCGCGCGTACTTTATACTGCGTGTCCTATGCGGATCATCACGCTGAACGCGAACGGCATCCGTTCGGCCGCACGCAAGGGCTTCTTCGACTGGCTCGAACGGCAGGACGCGGACGTCGTCTGCGTGCAGGAGACCAAATGCCAGCGTGAGCAGGTCACCGAGCCGCTGTACCACCCCGCGGGTTATCACTGCCATTACCTCGACGCGACCAAAAAGGGATACAGCGGCGTTGCCGTGTACTCGCGAGTGAAACCGGACGCGGTGATCGCCGGTTACGGCTCCCGCGAGTTCGACACGGAGGGACGCTACCTCGAAGCTCGGTTCGGGAAGCTGAGCGTCGTGTCGGTCTACCTGCCCTCCGGCTCGTCCAGCGAGGATCGACAACGCGCGAAGTTCCGGTTCCTCGCCGAGTTCATGCCGTACCTGCGTGCCTTGAAGCGCAAGCGGCGCGACTACATGCTGTGCGGCGACTGGAACATCGCGCACAAGGAGATCGACCTGCGGAACTGGAAGTCCAACCAGAAAAACTCGGGGTTCCTGCCGCAGGAGCGGGCCTGGCTCGACGAACTGTTCGGTGACGTCCGTTATGTCGACGCGTTCCGGGAAGTGAACCGCGACCCCGACCACTACACCTGGTGGTCGAATCGCGGCCAGGCCTGGTCCAGGAACGTCGGCTGGCGCATCGACTACCACGTGTTGAGCCCCGGTCTCCGCGGCAGCGTCCGCAACGTCGACATCTTCAAGGCGCAGCGTTTCTCCGACCACGCACCGCTCACCGTGACGTACGACCTGTGAGCAGCTCCGCGGCCGGGGCCGCCGTGCGACAGGAACCGCGCAAGCCCTGGTGGCGCGGCTGGATCGACGCCTTCAAGGCGTACAAGCACCCGCGCGTGCTGGCGATGCTGTTCCTCGGCTTCTCGGCGGGCCTGCCGTTCATGCTCGTGTTCTCGACGCTGTCGGCGTGGCTGCGTGAGGTCGGCATCGAGCGGGCGACGATCGGCATGCTGTCGTGGGTCGGCATCATCTACTCCGTCAAGTTCTTCTGGGCGCCGGTCGTCGACCGTTTGAAGCTGCCCGTGCTGCACCGGCTGCTGGGACGCCGGCGCAGCTGGATGCTGCTCGGGCAGGTGGGCATCGCGATCGGCCTGCTCAACATGGCGCAGATGAGCCCGGTGGGGCACCTCGCGGTGGTCGCCTCGCTCGCGCTGCTCGTCGCGTTTTCGTCCGCGACGCAGGACATCGCGGTCGACGCGTGGCGCATCGAAGCGGCGCCGGTGACCATGCAGGGCGTGATGGCGGCCGCGTACCAGCTCGGCTACCGGATCGCGATGATGGTCGCGAGCGCGGGCGCGCTGTGGATCGCGGCGGACTTCGGCTGGGCGGTGTCGTACACCTCGATGGCCGTGGCGGCGTGCGTCGGCATCGTCACGACGCTGCTGATCCCCGAGCCCGAGGCGCGCGTCGTCAAGCAGACGGTCGAGCAGGAAGCGCGCGTCACCGACTGGGTCGCGCGGAACGCACACTTGCCGCAGCAGCTGCAGAACCTCGGCGCCTGGTTCGTCGCCGCCGTCGTCAACCCATTCATCGACTTCTTCACGCGCTACGGCGCCAAGCTCGCCGTGCTGATCCTTGCGTTCATCGCCAGCTATCGGCTCGCCGACTTCACGATGGGCGTGATGACCAACCCGTTCTACCTGGACGTCGGCTTCACGCTCAAGGAAATCGCCGCGATCGCGAAAGGCTTCGGCGTCATCTGGTCGATCCTCGGCACGTTCGTCGGTGGCGTCGTCGTGGCGCGACTCGGGCTCGTGCGCGCGCTCGCGCTCGGCAGCATTTCGGTGGTCGCTGCGAACCTGATGTTCGCCGTGTTCGCCTGGCTCAACCAGCCCAGCATCGTCGGGCTCGCCGTGCTGATCAGCATCGACAACCTCGCGATGGGCATCGCGGGCACGTCGCTGATCGCCTACCTCTCGAGCCTGACGAGCGCGTCGTACACCGCGACCCAGTACGCGCTGTTCTCGTCGACCTATGCATTGCCGGGCAAGCTCATCATGGGCACGTCGGGTTTCGTCGTCGATGCGATCGGTTACCCGTCGTTCTTCGTCTACACGGCGTCGCTCGGGCTGCCGGCGCTCGTGCTGCTGTTCTTCCTGTCGCGGCGCATGCAGATCGAGGCCGCGGGCGCGAAGCCGAAGCTCGGCTGAGTCGAGGCGCTCCGTGACGGACCGCGAGCAACAGGACGACGAGATCGACCTCGCGCGCGTGATCTGTCCGCTGCACGAACTCGAAGCGACGGGTGCGCGCGGTTTCACGCTGGGCGAGGGCGACTGGCCGCTGCGGGGCTTCGTCGTTCGCAGGGGCGACGCCGTCCATGCGTACGTCAACCACTGCCCGCACGCCGGCTTCCCGCTCAATTGGCCGCCGGATGTGGTTCTCGCGCCGGGAGGCGGGCACATCCGCTGCATCATGCACGGCGCGCTGTTCGAGCTCGAAACGGGCGTGTGCGTCGCGGGCCCGTGCATGGGCCACGGACTGCAGCCGCTGCCGATCACGGTGCGGGACGGCTACGTGTTGCTCGATGCGGAGGTGCCGCTCGTCGATCCGACCTGACACGCGTGACCTTCCCCGCTGCACCGGGGAGGTCGGCGCGCATTTGCTGCTCAGACCAGCTTGTCGTCCGGTTCGTCCGGCAATTCGAACTCGCTGAACCCGTCGGCCTCGCCGCGATCGATCGCTTCGAGGGGGCTGCCCCCAAGGCCCGTGCCCGGCTCCGTGTCGAATTCGTTCTCGTAGTCCTCGGGTTCGACGTCGACCGATCCCGTCCAGTCCTCCGGCGGCTCGGCCGCGAGGATCGGTTCATCGCGCCAGTCCTCGACGTCGAGTTCTTCGATGGTGCCGTCGAAGTACTGGATCTCGATCGTGCCGTCTTCTGCGTCGAAGGCGACGATCTCGAAGGAGTCGCCGCCGGGTCGCGCATACCACTTGCCTACGACCGGTGCGGGGTTGGTCATCGTCGTTGCCCTCGCGTCGTCCATGCGCTTGGTATCCTTGGTTCCGTTGTAATCCTGCGCGGCTTGGGATTCAAGTCGCGAACCGTCCGTCGCCATGATGCTCGACGAACTGGTCAAATTCTTCGTCGTCCTGCTCGTCGTCGTGGTGTCTTTGTCGCTCCCGTCTGTGCTTGCGGGGCTGACGCGGGGCGCGGACGATTCCTACTGTCGCGGCCTGTCGATCGAGGCCGAACGTCGAATCCGGAGCGCGAAGACGACGCGCAGTACGCCCGTGACGAATGCCCAGGAGGCCATGAGCCAGATCACGGAGACGCCACCCGCGGCCGGGTTCGCGACGATGAGCAGGCCGAACAGGATCGACAGCGCGCCCGTGACGTAGAGGATCCACTCGCGTTGCGTCGCGGCCCTAACCTTGTATCCGAGCACGGCGACGAGCACACCGAGCAAGATCGCCTGGAACGCCACGAGGTAGACGAACGCCGCCATGCTCACGCGCGGGTTCAGCAGCGCATACCCGCCGACCAGCACGCCCAGCACGC
The DNA here is from genome assembly GCA_021325695.1 of Steroidobacteraceae bacterium. GTDB lineage: Bacteria > Pseudomonadota > Gammaproteobacteria > Steroidobacterales > Steroidobacteraceae > RPQJ01. The sequence goes on from JAJTCR010000041.1 coordinate 7,623, forward strand.
CGATCAGCAGCAGGATCCACCAGCCGTCCTTTTCGCGATGCTGCACGGCGCCGACGACGTTGACGGCGCCATCCACGAGGATCGCGGCCGCGAAGAACACGGCGACCACGAGCCACGCGGTGACCGGTTGCGCGAATGCCAGCAGGGCGAAAGCGATCGACGCGAGACCGCTGACCAGGAACACCCACCAGGTCCGCCGGCAGAGCGCGCGCGCGTCGCCACCGACGTGCGCGAGGAGACCGTCGGAATTGGCCATGGTCGAGATTCTCCCTCGCTGCAATCAGGGACGTATGATGCGCGACCTCCGCACCGTGCGACTGTAGCCCCTTGAATCCGACGAAACCAGACGTGGACGACGGCGTGCCGGCGGCGGCTTCGGCGACGCGACCGGCCGATGCAGCGGCGGATCGCACTCATCACCGCGCCATCCGCAGTTTCGTGGTGCGCGCAG
>JAJTCR010000042.1 GCA_021325695.1 Steroidobacteraceae bacterium
TCCGGAAATATCACGACACCGTGCTTTCGTTCGGCTCGCCGCCCGTGCGGTTCGTGCGCGCGCTGCTGTTCGAGGAACCGGTCAAGTGAAAAGAGGGAAAGGGGTTAGGGGTTAGGGGTTAGGGGATAGTGCAGAGGCGTGCCGAGCACGCCGTGCGCTGCGCGTCTTTCACTAACCACTAACCACTATCCCCTACCCCCTATCCCCTTCCGTTCGTCTCCGCATTGGCGCGGATTCCGTCGAAGAGCCGCGTCCCGTCGCTACTCTGGGCCGATGGACGGCCCCGCGACCCCCGCCTCCGGCGACCGCACGCGCTATCGCGCCGGTGCGGCCGTGACGTTCGACGAACTCGAAGTGGTGGCCTGCGTATACGGCCCGCGCTCGAGCCCCGCCGACGTCGAACGCATGCTGTCGCTCGGCCCGGGCTGGGCGCGCGGCATCGCCCGCTGGCGCAGCGCCGGCACGACCTACCTGCTGCTCATCGCGAGGACATTCGACGGCGGCTCGCGCGAGGATCCCGAGGTCGTGCTGGCGGACGACCGCGACACGCTCGAGCGCGCGATCTGGTGCGCGATGGGCGCCTCGGAGACCCGGCTGTGCCTGCTCGAATCGTTCGAGCCGTCGCTCGTGCCGTTCGTCCGGTCGCTGATTGCCGCGTCCCGCCGGTCGCCCGGCCAGGCCTGACGCAGCGGGCTCACCGGGCCGTCAGCCGTTCGACGGCGCCGGCGCGCGCGTCAGGAACTCGTCGAGAATGCGGGCGACGGCGCGCGGTTGGTCGTGGTGCAGCATGTGCCCCGAAGCCTCGACGACGAACGACTCGAGCTGCGGGATGTGCCTGCGCATCGCCTCGGCATCCCCTGCACCGCGCAACCTCGCCAGGAATTCCGACTCGGCGCCGGCGACATGGGCGACCGGGCCGACGATCGCGCGCCAGCACGCCTCCGACTCCTCGCGCCGGTACAGGATCGGATTGACCCGTTTGTGGACCGGGTCGAAACGCAGCCGGGCCCTTCCGTCGGGCAGGGACTCGGCCCACGCGCGCGCCACGAACGCGGCACGATCGGCCGGGAGGCGGGGATTGCGCTTGCGCAGCACGTCCGCCAGTACCTCGAAGTCCGGAAAAATCGTGGCGGGCTCCGGATGTCGCAGCTGGTCGAGCCACTCCCGGTAGCGGCCCGGCGCCAGCCCGGGCAATGCATCCGGCAGGCCGAACCCCTCGAGCGTGACGACGCGGGTCACGCGCTCGGGTCGCAGGCCCGCGTACGCAAGCGCGATGTTCCCGCCCATGCTGTGACCCGCGACGTCGACGGTGTCGAGCCTCAACGCATCCAGCAGCGCGTCGAGGTCCGCAAAATATTCCGGGAACCAGTACCCGCCCGGCGTCCAGCCCGATCGACCGAACCCGCGCCAGTCCGGCGCGATGAGCGTCCTGCCACTCGCGAGCTCATCGGCGACGAACTGGAACGTCGCACCGCTATCCATGAAGCCGTGCAGCAACAGGATCGGCGGGTCCTCGCCCGGCCACACCGTGAGGTGATGCGCTACGCCGCGCAGCTCGAGACTCGACTGCTCGGGCAATCGCCGTGGTCGGTAGGGTTCCGTCATCCAGACATGTTGCCGCAACGAGCCCGGTGCTGTCGCCGGGCGGCCGGTTGCAGGACGGCACCGGGCAGTCACGTCGCGCGGCGACGCTTTGCGACAATGGGTCCATGCGCAAGCTGCTCGTCTTCCAGCACGTCGCCTCGGAACCGCTGGGTCACCTGGACCCGCTGCTCCGCGACGCGGGTTGCCGGATCCGCTACGTCAACTTCGGGCGCGAGCCCCATGCCGAGCCCGACGTGCGCCGTTACGACGGGCTGGTCGTCCTCGGCGGACCGATGAACGTCGACGAGGCCGATCGCTATCCGCACCTGAAGGCTGAGCTTGCCGCCATCCGTGAGGCGGTGCATGCGGACAAACCGGTGCTCGGCATCTGCCTGGGCGGGCAATTGCTTGCGCAGGCCATGGGGGGTCACGTGCATCCGAACCCGGTGCCCGAAATCGGCTGGTACCGTTTGCACACGCGCGCGCATGCACACGACGACCTGCTGTTCCGGCACTTCGAGCAGTCGCCGCGCTACGTGTTCCAATGGCACGCGTACGCGTTCCAGCCTCCCCCCGGCGCGGTGCCGCTCGCCTGGACGCGCAGCTGTCGACACCAGGCATATCGGCTCGGCGAGCGCGCGTGGGGTCTGCAATTCCACCTGGAGGCCGACGCTGCGCTGATCGACCGGTGGCTCCGCGCACCGGGCGGGCGACACGAGATCGAACGCCACTGGAACGACGCCGCGCGGATCGCGAGGATCCGCGCAGCGACGCGTCGTCATTTGCCACTGACCACGCCGCTCAGCGAGCGCGTGTTCGGCGAATTCGTGAGCCTGTTCTCGACTCGCCGCTACGCGTTGCTGCCGTCGCGCTGAGCCACGTCCGAACGCCGGGGAGGGGTCGCACTCACTCGCCGAGGAACATCCTGTACGCCGGGTTCTGGGTCTCCTCGGCATAGACGTACTGCAGTTCGGCGAGGTGACGCGAAAATTCCCGGTCGTCCGAGGGCGGAACCTGCACGCCTGCGAGCACACGGCCGTAGTCGGAACCGTGGTTGCGATAGTGGAACAGGCTGATGTTCCAGTTCACGCCGATCGACTCGAGGAAACGCAGCAGCGCACCAGGCCGTTCCGGGAATTCGAACCGGAAGAGACGCTCGTGCTCGAGGCCGCGTGCATGTCCCCCCACCATGTAGCGCACGTGCAGTTTGGCCATTTCGTCGTCGCTCATGTCGATCACGCGATAGCCCGCGTCGGCAACCAGCGACAGCAGCGCTTCCTTTTCGCGCCGGCCCTCGGCGAGCGCGACGCCCGCGAAGATGCGGGCCGAGCGCGCGTCGGCGTAACGGTAGTTGAACTCGGTGACGCTGCGTCGGCCGAGCAATCGGCAGAACCTCAGGAAACTGCCGGGCTGCTCGGGAATCTCGACCGCGAGCAGCGCCTCGCGCTGCGCGCCGATGTCGGCCCGCTCCGCGACGTGCCGTAACCGGTCGAAGTTGATGTTGGCGCCGCCGTTGATCGCGACCAGCGTCTGGTCGCGGCACTGTTCGCGCGCGACGTAGCGCTTGATGCCGGCCACGGCGAGCGCGCCGGCCGGCTCGGCGATCGTGCGGTTGTCCTCGAAGATGTCCTGGATGGCGGCGCAGATCTCGTCGGTAGTGACGAGCAGCACTTCGTCGACGTACTTGCGCGCGAGACGGAACGTCTCCTCGCCGACGCGCCGCACGGCCACGCCGTCGGCGAAGATGCCGACGCGCTCCAGGGTGACGCGTTCGCCGGACTTCAGCGAATCGTGCATGCTCGACGCGTCCTCGGGTTCCACGCCGACGATGCGCACCTGCGGATACAGCGACTTCACGTACGCGGCGATGCCGGCGATGAGCCCGCCGCCGCCGACCGGCACGAAGACCGCGTCCGGTCGCGTCGGGCACTGGCGCACGATCTCCATGCCGACCGTGCCCTGGCCCGCGATCACGTCCGGGTCGTCGAACGGGTGAATGAACGTCAGGCTGCGTTCACGCGCCAGGTCGAGCGCGTGCTCGTAGGCGTGGTCGAAGTCGTCGCCGTGCAGCACGACTTCGCCGCCGAGGTCGAGCACGGCCTGCACCTTGATGTTCGGTGTCGTGCGCGGCATCACGATGACCGCGGCGATGCCGCGGCGCCGCGCCGCGAGCGCCACCCCCTGGGCGTGGTTGCCGGCCGAGGCGCAGATCACGCCGCGGCGCGCCGTCTCGTCGTCCAGCGCGGAAATACGGTTGTACGCGCCGCGGAGCTTGAACGAAAAGACCGGTTGCAGGTCTTCGCGCTTGAACAACACGTGGTTGCCGAGCCGGCGGCTCAATCGTCGTGCGGGTTCGAGCGGTGATTCGATGGCGACGTCGTAGACACGCGCCTTGAGGATGCGTTCGATGTAACTTTCTTGCATGGCGATGGCCTGGCCCGGCACCGCCTACGTTAACATCCTTCGGCATGGATCCCTTGATTTCCAGACGCGCGATGCTGAGCGCGCTCGGCGCGGCGGCGGCGCTGGGCCCGACGCTCGCGACCGCACAGACGTACGCCGCAGATCGCGTGCCACGCATCGATCGATATCGCTGGGCGTGGGCGCGCGCGCAGCTCGTGCTCGAGCCCGGGCTCACGTGGCTCGACACGGCCTCGTTCGGGCCGACACTGCGAGCGGTTCTCGTTCGTGCCTACCGCCAGGTCGAGGAACAGTCACTCGACTTCCACGCGTTCGAGCAACTGAACGGTGCAGGGTCTGCCGGCGAGCGCGCGGCGCTGGCGGCCGCCGCGAGTTTCTTCGGTTGCGACGCCGGGGAACTGGCGTTCTGCGACGGTGCACGGACGGGGCTTGCACTCGTCGCGGCCGGATTCGAACTGCAACGTGACGACGAGGTGCTGGTCACGCTGCACGACCATCCTGCCGCCGTCTACCCATGGCTCGCACAGGCCCGCCGCCGCGGCATCCGCGTCGTCGAGGTGCCGGAGTCGCCCGGCCCGGCCACGCCCGAGGAGATCGTCCGACGCTTCGAAGCTTCGCTCACGCCGCGCACGCGCGTGATGAACATCGCGCACGTGCAGGATTGCGACGGCACCGTGCTGCCGGTGCGCGAACTCTGCGCCCTGGCCCGCAGTCGCGGCGTGTTCACGCTGGTCGATGGAACGCTTGCCGCTGGCCACGTCGACTTTCGCCTGACGGACCTCGGTTGCGACGCCTATGCGACGGGCGTCGATCGCTGGCTCAACGGCCCGCTCGATGCCGGTCTGCTCTACGTCCGGCGCGATGCGCAGCCACGCGTGTGGCCCGCGCTCCCCGATCGAGCCGACGGCTGGAGCGCCACGGATCGCTTCAACGCTGCGCTCCCGGTCGCGCCGTTCGACTACGCGGCCGCTGCGCGATTCGGCAGCTCGCGCGTGCATCGCGGCGCCGCGGTGTCGGCCATTCCGCTCGCCTTCGAATTCCAGCAGGCGGTCTCGCGACCACTCATGCAGGCTCGGATCCGGGAGCTCGCCATCCAGCTGCGCGCGGGGCTCCAGCGCATCGCCGGGGTCAACGTCGTCACGCCCGCACATCCGTCGCTCAATGCCGGCATCGTCAGCGTGCGGATCCCGAACCGCCATCCGGCCCAGATGGTCGAACGGATCGCGCTCGAGGACCGGATCGTGCTCGGCCGCGTCACCCACGGTGCGGGATTCGATGCCGTGCGCATCAGCGTGCACCCGTCGAACGACGCGATCGACGTCGACCGCGCCATCGCCGCCGTGCAACGCCACGTATAGTGCCGGCTTCGAAAAACGCGGGATCCGCACGTGCGCATCGAGCTGATCATGACCGTGCTCGCGGGCGCCGCGGGCGGCCTCGTCGGCACGCTCTGGGCGGGGCTCGTGTCAGCGCCGCTGTTCGCGCACTGGCCCGCGCTGCGGCCGCAGCCCTGGCAGCCCGAGACGGCCGCGCGACTGCTGACGGGCGCGGCGCTCTACGGCCTGTGCGGGGCCGCGGCCGGTCTGCTGTTCTGGTTGAGCTGGGGACTGATCGCCGTCGTCTCGACGCCGTGGCAGGTGGTCGGCACCGTTTACGGCGCGCTGCTCTTCACCGCGAGCGGCCTGCCGACGCTCGGGGCGCTCGCGCTCAAGGGCCGCCCACACCATGGCGTGGTGGCCGTGCTGGCGGCCGAGGGGCTCGTCGCGGCGATTTCGGCCGGGGTGCTCTGCGCGTACGTGTGGCATCGCGTGGCGTGAGCCACGCAACGACTGGCCTTATCGATCGAAGAAGTCACGCGCGACGCGGATCACTTCCTCGGCACCCGACTCGAAGACGGCGCCGGTGGGATGCTGCAGCTCGACGCGACGCGCCTCGCGCAGCAGCGGGTCGGTGCGACCGGTGGACTCCCAGAACTCGTCCCGCGCACGCATGATCATGACCGGCTGTCGCACGAGCGGCAGGCGTTCGCCGACCTGGTATCCGCCGCCATCCGACGAGGGCACGCCGATCAACGCGACGCGTCGCACCTGCTCCGGTCGTGCTATCGCGAACTCGATGGCCGCGAGCGAACCGGCGTGGTAGCCGACCACGTCGACGTGCTTGAGCCGCAGGGACTCGAGCATGTCGACACAGGCCGCCGCGAAGTCGCCGACGTGCGGTGAGTGGTCGGGTGCGTCGGACTCACCGGTGCCGGGCAGGTCGGGCGCATACACGCTGCGGTCGCGCCCGAGGTCGCGCAGCAACGGCCGGTACAGGCGACCCGTCTGGCTCGGCGGCGCGATGCATACGAGCGGCGTGAGTTCGTCGAACCCGCCACTCGACGGAAACGAGGTATGCATGTGCAGCTGTCCGAACCGACAGTCGACGTACATCTTGCGCAGGTGAATGGTCACGGGCGAACTCCTGCTCGAGAGTGCGGCGCTGCGGGCGATCGTGCGTGCGGAGAGTCGGGTCACTGACGGGTCCTCGGGGAAGCGGGAGGTCTGCGGCGGGATTCTCCGCGCGCGGGTCCGCGTCCACGTTGACTCAGCTCTCACTCCGGCCGCGTTCAAGGTGACTTAATGCGTATGCCCTGGACGCGGCGATGCGTCCGGAACGGAGGAGATCATCTCGCGTTTCGCTCAGGGCGTGTCGAGGTACCACTCGTAGTCGCGATCGCTGACCAGCGCGCCGAACTTCTCGCACTCCTGTTGCTTGATCGCGAGGAACGCGTCGAGGAACGCGGCGCCCAACGTCTCGCGCACGAACGCCGATGCCGCGGCACGTTCGAGCGCAACGTGCCATTGCGTCGGCAACTCGCCTCGCGTGCCCTGCTGATAGCCGTTGCCGGTGACCGGTGCGCCGGGGTCGAGACCCCGCTCGATCCCGTGCAGCAGGCCGCCCAGCACGAGTGCGGCGACGAGATACGGGTTCGCGTCCGCGCCGGCGACGCGATGCTCGACGTGCCGGCTCGAGGCGGGGCCGGTCGGGACGCGCAGGCTCACCGACCGGTTGTTCACGCCCCAGGTCGGCGCGACCGGCGCGTAGCTCATCGAGCGGAACCGTCGATACGAGTTCGCGTTCGGCGCGTACACCGCCATGCCGTCGGCGAGTGTCGCCCTGAGGCCGCCGATCGCGTGTCGCAGCAGCGGACTGCCGGCCGGATCGTCCGCTGCGAACGCATTGACGCCGGCCCGATCGGCGAGGCTCGCGTGCACGTGCATCCCGGAGCCCGCCAAGTGCCCGAATGGCTTGGCCATGAAACACGCGATGCGTCCGTGCCGCGCCGCCACGCCGCGCACCGCACGCCTGAACAGGATCGCTTCGTCCACGGCACGGAGCGCATCGGCGCGATGCTCGAGCGTGATCTCGAACTGCCCGGGCGCGTACTCCGACATGAGCGTTCGCACGGGCAAGCCCTGGACGCGCGCGGCCGCGTAGAGCTCGTCGAACAGCGGCGCCATGTCGTCGAGCCGGCCGAGCCCGTAGGCGTCGACGCGCGCGCGTCGCTCGCCACTCACGAGGCCCGCCGATGGCACGAGCCGACCGGTCGCGTCGCGCTCGAGCAGGTAGAACTCGAGTTCGATCGCCAGGACCGGCGTGTAGCCGGCAGACGCGCAACGCTCGACCACGCGCGCGAGCGCGTGCCGCGGATCGGCCTTCGCCGGCCGGCCGTCGAGCTCGAACATCGTTCCGAGCACCTGCCCGGTGGGCCGCCTGAGCCACGGCGCGAGGCCCAGTGAACCGGCGACCGGACGGCAGCACTGGTCAGCGTCGCCGACGTCCCAGACGAGGCCGGTGCCTTCGACGTCTTCGCCCGTGATGTCGAGCCCGAGGATCGAGCCTGCCACGTTGCGGCCGTGCTCGAAGAGCGGCAGGAGCTCCTCGCGGGCGATGTTCTTGCCACGACCGACGCCGTTCGCGTCGGTGACGACGAGCTGCACGGCCTCGACGTCGACGTGTTTCGCGAGGAATGCCTGGACCTCCGCGGCCTGGGCGAAAGTGCGCGTCGCCCTGCTC
>JAJTCR010000472.1 GCA_021325695.1 Steroidobacteraceae bacterium
CAGCGTGGCGTGTTGAAAGGGTGAGGTGGCGATGGCGTGGACGCCGTGACGCCGACGGTCCCTCGCAGCCGCTGCGGACGTTCCCCACGAGAGTCGAAGGCGATGTGATCTACGTCGATCTTCCGAGGGCAGAGGAGCGCATGCCGTGAACGCCGAGCGTCCGACCACGAGCGACGCGCAGGCGCGCGCCGGACAGGCGACGATCGCGCCCGGATACATGTCAGGCTTCGGCAACGGCTTCGAAACCGAAGCGCTGCCCGGCGCGCTGCCGATTGGCCGCAACTCCCCCCAGAAGTGCCCGTACGGGCTCTATGCCGAGCAGTTGAGCGGATCGCCATTCACCGCGCCGCGCGCGACCAACGAGCGCACGTGGCTCTATCGCATCCGCCCGACTGTGGCACACATCGGCCCGTTCGAGCAGGTCGACATCGGCTTGTGGCGGACGGCGCCGTGCCACGAAGTGGACGTGCCGATCGCGCCGATGCGGTGGAGTCCGGTCGCGATGCCGACGGCGCCCACGTCGTTCGTCGAAGGCCTCCGGACGATCACGACGGCGGGCGACGCGGGCGCGCAGGCCGGCATGGGCGCACACGTGTATCTCGTCACGCGCTCGATGGAGCACGAGTACTTCTACGACGCGGACGGCGAATTGCTGTTCGTGCCGCAGAGCGGCGGCCTGCGGATCTGCACGGAGTTCGGCCTGATCGAGATCGAGCCCGGCGAGATCGCGGTGATTCCGCGCGGCGTCAAGATCCGCGTCGAGCTCCGCGACGGTCCCGCCCGAGGGTATCTCTGCGAGAACTACGGCGGCGCGTTCACGCTACCCGATCGCGGCCCGATCGGCGCAAACTGCCTGGCCAACCCGCGCGACTTCCTCACGCCACTCGCGGCGTTCGAAGACACCGACGACGAGTCGCGGCTGTTCGTGAAGTGGGGCGGCGTGATGTGGTCGACGGTGCTCGATCACTCGCCGCTCGACGTCGTCGCCTGGCACGGCAATTACGCGCCATACAAGTACGATCTGCGGCGGTATTCTCCCGTCGGGCCCGTGCTGTTCGATCACGCCGACCCGTCGATCTTCACGGTGTTGACGTCGCCGTCCGACACGCCGGGCACGGCCAACGTCGATCTCGTGATCTTCCCGGACCGCTGGGCCGTCGCCGAGAACACGTTCCGGCCACCCTGGTATCACATGAACGTGATGAGCGAGTTCATGGGGCTGGTCTACGGCCAGTACGAGGCCAAGCCGCACGGGTTCGTGCCGGGCGGCATCTCGCTGCACAACACGATGCTGCCGCACGGGCCCGACGTGGACGCGTTCGAGAAGGCCAGCAGCGTGGAGCTGAAACCGCACCGGCTCGAAGCGACGATGGCCTTCATGTTCGAAACACGGTTCATGCAGCGCGTGACGGCGTACGCGGCGCAGGCCGAGGAGCGGCAGCGGGAGTACCAGAGCTACGGGCGGCGACTCCAGAAGCACTTCACGCCGGACCGGCCGTAGCGATGCAGGATCGCAGCGTCGCTCTCGACGACACACACGATCCCGCACGGCGAAGCTGGGTTGCCTCGGCCAACGGGCACCCGGACTTCCCCGTGCAGAACCTGCCGTTCGGCGTGTTCTCGCCCCCTGGCGCGCCGGCGCGACGCGCGGGCGTGGCCATCGGCGATGCCATCCTCGATCTGCAGGAGGCTTTCCGCGCGGGCCTGTTCACCGGCGAGGCGGCGCATGCCGCCGCGCTGGCGACCGACGGCCCGCTCAATGCGTTCATGGCCGCCGGCACCGAGGCACGACATGCGCTTCGCGCCAGGCTGTCGGAGTTGCTGGCCGAAGGGGCAGCCAAGCAGTCCACGCTGCAGGCCATGCTGCACCCGGCGACGCAATGCACGCTGCACCTTCCGGCGGCCATCGGCGACTACACCGATTTCTACGCGGGCATCCACCATGCGGTGAACGTCGGGCGGCAGTTCAGGCCCGACGATCCGTTACTTCCCAATTACAAATACGTTCCGATCGGCTACCACGGCCGCGCGTCGTCGGTCTGCCCGTCCGGCACCCGCGTGCGTCGCCCCGTCGGTCAGTGGCGGGCTTCGGCCGACGCGCAGGCGCCGGTCTTCGGCCCCACACGTCGGCTCGACTACGAAGTCGAACTCGCGATCTGGATTGCCGGCGGGAACGCGCAGGGCTCGCCCATTCCCATCGACGAAGCCTTCGACCACGTGGCGGGGTTCGGCCTGCTGAACGACTGGTCCGCGCGTGACGTGCAGGCGTGGGAGTACCAGCCGTTGGGTCCGTTCCTGGCCAAGAGCTTCGCCACGAGCGTCAGCCCCTGGGTGGTGACACCCGAAGCGCTCGCGCCGTTAGCAGAAGGGCGCGCTGGCGATCACGATCGAGACGCTGCTGGCGACGCCGTGTATGGAGGCGCAGGGACTGCCGGCGCAGTCGGTGTCGGTGACCAGCGCGCGTCATCTTTACTGGACCGTCGCGCAGCTCATCGCGCATCACACGAGCAACGGCTGCAATCTGCGCCCGGGTGATCTGCTGGGTTCGGGGACCATTTCGTCGCCCACTCCGGACGGGTACGGCAGCCTCCTCGAGATCACGGAAGGAGGCCGAAGGGCAATCGTGCTCGCATCGGGCGGTACGCGCACGTTCCTCGAGGACGGAGACGAGGTGATCATCCGCGCCCGCGCCGAACGCGACGGCTTCGTCTCGATCGGCCTCGGCGATGTCCGCGGCATCGTCATGGCGTCCGAAGCCTGACGGGGCGCGCTGACCGTCTGGCGCTCCGCGCAGTCGCTGCCGACAGCCGCGGCGCCGCCGTGCTCGTCGCCCTCGCGGCCCGGGACGTTTGGGCGTGGCTGGCAGAAACTGCAGCACGCGACGTCAACAGACTGCGACAAGTGCATGCACCTGTGATCTAACAAGGGCATGCCGACGATCGGGTGGTCACTGATCCAGTCGTCCTGGAAATCA
>JAJTCR010000043.1 GCA_021325695.1 Steroidobacteraceae bacterium
CATCAGGCGCGACATTTCGGGCAGCTCGTGCTCGAAGCGGGGCAGGGCGAGCCGACGCAGGTTGCGCAGCACGAACAGGATGTGCGCATCGACCGTATAGGCGTGGAAGAGGTCGTACTGCATGCGACCCACCACGCGCCCGAACGCGGGGATGTATCGACCGAGCACACCGTAGAGGTTCATGCGGCGCAACTCGTGCGTGACGCCCACGGGCGCACGCAGCAACTCGAGGAACAGCCGATGGTGCCGCGGGTTCTGGCGGAACTCCTCGTCGATGAGCCAGAGGTGGCGGCCGAGCAGGCGGATCGTCGTCGCGCGCACGCCGCGGATGCCGGGCGTGTCCTGCATCACGCGGAACAGTTCGAGGATCGCCGACGGGTTGCGCACGAACGTGTCGTCGGAGGTGACCTCGAGGTAGTCGTTGCGCAGCTGGAAGCGCGGGTTGAGCGGCATGATCGTGCTCTCGCCGTCGCCGGTCAGGATCGCCTCGCGGAACAGCTGCAGCAGCATTTCGTTGAGCAGGCTCACGTCCATGACGGTGCGGTAGTACCGCTGCATGAACTGCTCGACCGCGAGCGTGTAGGTCGCGTCCTCGTAGCCGAACATCTTCGCGAGCCGGATCTGGTGGTCGAACAGCAGCCGGTCCTCGCGCCGGCCGTTGAGCGCGTGCAGCGCGAAGCGCACCTTCCAGAGAAACGATTGGGCCTGGCGCAGCTTGCGCAGTTCCGCCGCGGTCAGGAACCCGTGGGTCACGAGTTCGTCGAACGTCTCCGCGCCGAAGTGACGCTTCGCGACCCAGCCGATGGTCTGGATGTCGCGCAGGCCGCCGGGGCTCGCCTTGACGTTGGGCTCGAGGTTGTAACCCGTGTCGTGGTACCGGTGGTGCCGCGTCTGCTGCTCGGCCACCTTGGCCTCGAAGAACGCCTTCGACGACCAGACCTTGTCCTGCCCGAGCGCGCGTCGCATCGACTGGAACAGGTGGTCGGGGCCGGCCAGCAGTCGGGCCTCGATGAAGGTCGTGGCGACGCTGACGTCCGCTGCGCTCTCGCGCTGGCAGTCGTCGATCGTGCGCACCGAGTGGCCGACCTCGAGTCCGATGTCCCAGAGGAAGGTCAGGAACCGCTCGATGCCGGCTTCCGCTTCGACGACCTCGCTTTTCGGCAGCAGGATCAGCACGTCGATGTCGGAGCACGGGTGCAGTTCGCCGCGCCCGTAGCCGCCGACCGCGATCAGGTTGACCTCCTTCGTGTGCGGGCCGACGTGCATCGCCCACGCGCTGCGGAGCACGACGTCCACCATGCGCGCGCGGTCGCGCACCAGCTCCTCGACCGGCTCGTCGTTCGCGAACCGTTCCTTCAGGCTCGCGTCGCCGTCGACCAGCGCCTGGCGGAACGCCGAGATCGCCGGGTCACTGGACCGCAGCGCATCCGGCAGCGTCGCGAGAAACGGCCACGGTGGCTGCCGTGCCAGGGCACCCGGGCCCGGCTCGATGTCTTCGTAGGCGACCGGGCTGTTCACGCCGGCGGCTGCTCGTTCGCACCGAGCGTCAGTACCTCGAAGCCGTCCGGGGTGACGAGGATGGTGTGCTCCCACTGCGCCGACAGCGAGTGATCACGCGTGATGACCGTCCAGCCGTCCGGCAGCAGGCGCACGTCGCGCCGACCCGCGTTGACCATGGGCTCGATCGTGAAGGTCATGCCTTCTTCGAGCATCAGGCCGGTCCCCGGCGTGCCGTAATGCAGCACCTGCGGGTCTTCGTGAAAGCCACGACCGATGCCGTGGCCGCAGTATTCCCGAACGACCGAATAGTGATTCGCCTCGACGAACTTCTGGATCGTGGCGCCGATGTCTCCCAGACGCGCGCCGGGTCGCACCTGCCGGATGCCGAGCCACATCGCCTCCCGGGTCAGGTCCACGAGGCGGACCGCGTGCGGCAGCGGTTTGCCGACGTGGAACATGCGGCTCGTGTCGCCGTGGAAGCCGTCCTTGATGACCGTGACATCGACGTTGACGATGTCACCCTGCTTGAGCTTGCGGTCGCCCGGGATGCCGTGGCAGACGACGTGGTTGATCGACGTGCAGATCGACTTCGGAAAGCCGCGATAGCCGAGCGGGGCGGGCACCGCCTGCTGCACGCCGACGATGTATTCGTGGCAGATCCGGTCGAGTTCCTCGGTGGTGACCCCCGGCACGACGTGTGTCCCGACCATGTCGAGCACTTCGGCCGCGAGCCGGCCTGCCACGCGCATGGCCGCCTGCTCCGCCGGGCCCTTCAACAGCACACGACCGGCGCCCTCGGCAGGCGCGGGAGCGGTCGGTTGGGATTCATGCATCAGGCGCATCCGTAAAAGCCTCTGGAGTGCTCGCCCTGTACGTTTCCCGGAAAGGCCCGGAGACGGAGCGTCTCCTGCTTCCGCGCGGGCGAGGACCAGGGGGAGGGCGGCGGTAAGTGTTTGATAATCCGAGGGCGCGATGGTATAAAGCGCGGCCTTTTTTGACAACGAAATCCGCACACGCACCGTCACGTGTGGCTGGGTGCCCGGCAGGCCGTGAGGCTTTCCTGGGTTGCCGCATGGGGTGCGTGGAGGTTCAACCCTTCAAGGAGCTTTGCGAATGACCGGCATGTCCATGCGACAGATGCTGGAGGCGGGTGTTCATTTCGGACACCAGACCCGCTTCTGGAACCCGAAGATGGCCCCCTTCATCTTCGGCGAACGTAACCGAATTCACATCATCAACCTCGAGCAGTCACTCCCGATGTTCTCGGAGGCCGCGACGTTCATCCGCAACGTCGTCGCCGACGGTGGCAAGGTGCTGTTCGTGGGCACGAAGCGCTCGGCCCGCGAAGCGGTCGCGGCCGAAGCCCAGCGTTGCGGCATGCCGTACGTGAGCCACCGCTGGCTCGGCGGGATGCTCACCAACTTCAAGACGATACGCCAGTCGATCCGCCGGCTCGCGGAAATCGACGAAATGCAGGCGGGCGGCGTGCTCGAGCAGCGCAGCAAGCGCGAGGCGCAGATGGTGCGTCGCGAGCGGGAGAAACTCGATCGCAGCCTCGGCGGCATCAAGGACATGGACGGCCTGCCGGACGCGATGTTCGTGATCGACGTCGGTCACGAGAACATCGCGATCCACGAGGCCCAGAAGCTCGGCATCCCGGTCGTGGCCGTGGTCGACACGAACTGCTCGCCGGACGGCATCAGCTACGTGATTCCGGGCAACGATGACGCGATGCGCGCGATCCAGCTCTATGCCGCCGGGATCGCGGACGCCGTGATCGAGGGCCGCTCGACGATCGTCGAAGTGCCGGTCGGCGAGGACGAATTCGTCGAACTCGACGAGGAAGGCAAGCCGCGTGGCCGCAGCGGCACGCCGAAGCAGCAGCCGCGTGGCCGTGGCGCGCCGGCCCGCAAGAAGACCGCGGCGGGCGCGCGCCGCAAGCCGGCCCCGACGCCGGACGACACCGCGGCCGCCGAACCGCGCGCCGAGGAGCTGGTTGAAGCGGATCCCGAGGAGAGCGCGGAGGCGTTCATGGCGCGTCGCGAGGCGAGCCGCAAGAAGGGTCCGGTCGCCGCCCCGGCGGCCCCCGCGCCGGCGGGTGAGGCCCCGGCACCGGCCGCTGCGCCTGAAACGGCCCCCGAGACCGCGCCCGCCACCGGCGAAGGAGCCTGACCATGGCCGTGACCGCAGAGGCAGTCAAGGCACTGCGTGAGCGCACCGGCGCCGGCATGATGGAGTGCAAGAAAGCGCTCGTAGAGACCAACGGCGACCTCGAAGCGGCTGCCGAAATCATGCGCAAGTCGGGCCTCGCCAAGGCCGACAAGAAGGCGGGTCGCGTGGCCGCGGAGGGCGTGATCGTGATCGAGCGCTCGGCCGACGCGAAGCAGGCTGCGGTCGTCGAGATCAATTCGGAAACGGACTTCGTCGCCCGCCAGGACGATTTCCAGGCGTTTGCCGCCGACGTCGCGCGCGTCGCGCTCGCGCAGAAGCCGGCCAGCCTGGAGGCACTGCTGGCCGCGAAGCTTCACTCGGGCAAGACGGTCGAGGAAACGCGCCGTGAACTGATCGCGCGGATCGGCGAGAACATCGGCGTGCGTCGCTTCGAGCTCGTGAGCGCGGATGCACCGTTGCACACGTATCGCCACGGCACGCGCATCGGCGTCGTCGTCGCGATGCAGGGCGGGGACGCGACCCTCGGTCACGACCTCGCGATGCACATCGCGGCGATCAATCCGCAGCACCTGTCGGCGGACGAGGTGCCCGCGGAGAACGTCGCCAAGGAGAAGGAAATCTTTCTCGCGCAGGTGGCCCAGGATCCCAAGTCCGCGGGCAAGCCGGCCGAGATCGTCGCCAAGATGGTCGAGGGCAAGGTCCGCAAGTTCCTCGGCGAGATCACGCTGCTCGGCCAGCCGTTCGTGAAGGACGACAAGCAGTCCGTCGAACAGGTGCTCAAGCGGGCAAACGCCAAGGTCGTGCGCTACGTGCGCTACGAAGTCGGTGCGGGCATCGAGAAGAAGCAGGAGAATTTCGCGGCCGAGGTCATGGCGCAGGTGCGGGGCGCGTAAGCCCCGCGCAGCGTCGCAAGCGTTTCTCCGGAACCCCGCGCAAGCGGGGTTCCTTATAATGGCGGCAGCTTTCCCGGGCGTAGACGATGGAACCCACCGCAGACCCGCAACCGCGCAATCGCCGCATCCTCGTCAAGCTGTCCGGCGAGGCCCTGATGGGCGACTCGGACTACGGCATCGACCCCAGCTTCCTCCGTCGCCTTGCCAACGAGATCCGCGGTGTGCGCGACCTCGGGGTCGAGATTGCGCTGGTCGTCGGCGGCGGCAACCTGTTCCGCGGCGCAGGCCTCGCACGGGCCGGCATGGACCGCGTGACCGGTGACCACATGGGCATGCTGGCGACGGTCATGAATTCGCTTGCGATGCAGGACGCCCTCGAGTCGATGGGTGTCGCGACGCGCGTCATGTCCGCGGTTCGCATCAACCAGGTCTGCGAGGACTACATCCGCCGACGTGCGATCCGGCACCTCGAGAAGGGGCGCGTGACGATCTTCGCGGCGGGGACCGGCAATCCGTTTTTCACGACCGACACGGCGGCGAGCCTCCGCGCGATCGAAATCGAGGCGGACCTGCTGCTCAAGGCGACCAAGGTCGACGGTATCTACGACGCGGACCCGGTCGGCAACCCGGACGCGCGACGCTACGATCGCCTCACCTACGACCAGGTGCTCGACCAGCGCCTGAACGTGATGGACGCGACCTCGATCGTGCTCTGCCGCGAACATCGCCTGCCGTTGCGGGTCTTCAACCTCAACGATCCGGGAGCGCTCGTGCGCGCCGCCAGCGGCGCGGACGTCGGCACCCTGGTCACGGTCTGACGCGGCCCGGCGCCGCGCGAAGGGGAGTTGCTGCATGCTCGACGACATCAAGAAAGACGCGACGGACCGCATGGGCAAGTGCGTCAACGCGTTCAAGACGGAACTGAAGCGCCTGCGCACGGGCCGTGCGAGCACGACGCTGGTGGACCACATCCGCGTCGATTACTACGGCGCCGAGTCGCCGCTCAACCAGGTCGCCAACGTGGCCGTCGAGGACGCGCGCACGATCACGATCATCCCGTACGACAAGCAGATGGTGTCGGTGGTCGAGAAGGCGCTCATGAAGTCCGACCTCGGCATCACCCCGAACACGGCCGGCAACGTGATTCGTGTGCCGCTGCCAGCACTCACCGAGGAGCGTCGCAAGGACCTGACCAAGATCGTCAAGCACGAAGCCGAGAATGCGCGCGTCGCGATCCGCAACGTGCGCCGCGACGTGCTGCAGGACCTCAAGGAAATGCTCAAGGAAAAGATGATCTCGGAGGACATCGAGCGCAAGGCACACGAGGAAGTGCAGAAGCTCACCGACAAGTTCGTCGCGGACGTCGACGCGACGATGCACGAAAAAGAAAAGGAACTGATGCAGGTCTGAGTCGTGCCGCAGAGCCAAGCGGGCGGAACGTCCAGGCTGCCACGGCACGTCGCGGTCATCATGGACGGCAACGGGCGCTGGGCCCAGCGCCGGGCGTTGCCGCGCCACCTCGGCCACCGGGCCGGCGCGAAGGCCGTTCGAGCGACGGTCGAAGGCTGCGCGCGCCGGGGCATCGAGGCGCTCACCGTGTTCGCGTTCTCGAGCGAGAACTGGCAGCGCCCCGGCGAGGAAGTCGACCGGCTCATGCAGCTGTTCGTCGAATCGATCGACAAGGAGATCGACGAGTTGCACGCGAACCAGATCCGCGTGCGGTTCATCGGCGACCTCTCGCGGCTGCGCGACGGACTGCCCGAGCGGATCGCCGCGGCCGAGGCGCGCACGGCGCGCAACAAGCGCATGACCTTCTACGTGGCCGTGTCCTACGGCGGGCGCTGGGACATCGTCGAAGCCGCGCGCCGACTCGCGCGTCGCGCCGTGGCCGGGAAACTCGACGTCGCCGGCATCGACGAGGCGACTTTCGGGGCCGAGCTGCAGTTGCACGACGCGCCGGAGCCGGACCTGTTCATCCGGACCGGCGGCGATCATCGCATCAGCAACTTCCTGCTCTGGAACCTCGCCTACACGGAGCTTTATTTCTGCGACACGTTGTGGCCGGACTTCGACGACGAGGCGCTCGAGACGGCGCTGCGCCAGTTCGCGCGGCGACAACGACGTTTCGGCCTCACCGGCGCACAGGCGCAGGGCCATGAGTAGCACGCTGCGCGCCCGGATCGTCACTGCGTTGCTGCTCGCGGCGCTCGTGATCGTCGTGCTGCTCTACCTGCCGCCGGCGGTCGCCGCGGTGCTGGTCTCGATCGCGATCTTCGCCGCGGGCTGGGAATGGGCCGGTTTCGTCCGGCTCACCGCGGTGCCCGCACGTCTCGGTTATGCCGCCGGCATCGTGCTGGTGCTCTCGGCGGCCGAGGCGCTGGCGCGCGATCCGGCGTGGCTCGAACTGCTGCTGCGTGCGGCCGCGCTCTGGTGGTTCGTCGCGTTCGTCTGGCTGGCGGTGCGCGCGGAAGCGGGCGGTCGCCTCGCGGCCGGCGTGGTCGGTTTCCTGGTGCTGGTGCCGGCGGGCCTCGGCCTCGCGCACCTCGTGGCGCTGCGGCCCAATGGTCAGGTGTTGCTGCTCTATCTGCTCGTCCTGATCGCCGCGGCCGACGTGGGCGCGTACTTCGGCGGCCGCAGGTACGGTCGCCGCAAGCTCGCGCCGCACGTGAGCCCCGGCAAGACCTGGGAGGGTTTCGCCGCGGGCATGCTGTCGGCTGCGGCCGTCGGTGTGGCCGGCGCGCTGCTGTTCGACGTGCCGCTCTGGCCGTGGTTGTTCCTCTGCGAACTCGTCGCGCTCGTGTCCGTGGTCGGCGACCTGACCGAGAGCATGTTCAAGCGGCACGTCGGCCTCAAGGACAGTGGCTCGCTGCTGCCGGGCCACGGCGGCGTGCTCGACCGCATCGACAGCCTCACCGCGGCCGCCCCCACGTTCCTGCTCGGACTGCTGGCGCTGGGGCTGCAGCCGTGAGGCGGGTCGCGGTGCTGGGCAGCACTGGCAGCGTCGGCGTCAACACGCTCGACGTGCTGGCTCGACATCGCGACCGATTCACCGTGACGGCACTCGCGGCCGCCTCGAGTCGTGAGCGGCTGCTCGAGCAATGCCTCGAGTTCCGGCCCCGCGTCGCAGTCCTGCAGGACGCCGTGCAGGCCCGGGCGCTCGAGCGCGATTTGCGCGCCGCGGGTTGCGCGACCGAGGTGCATTCGGGCCCCGGTGCGCTCGAAGCGGTCGCCTCGAGCGGCGACGTCGACACCGTCATGGCCGCGATCGTCGGCGCAGCGGGGCTGCCGTCGACCCTCGCGGCGGCCTCGTCGGGCAAGCAGGTGCTGGTCGCGAACAAGGAATCGCTGGTGCTGGCGGGCGCGCTGGTCGTCGAGGCCGCGCGCGGCAGCGGCGCCACCATCGTGCCGATCGACAGCGAGCACAACGCGATCTTCCAGTGCATGCCG
>JAJTCR010000044.1 GCA_021325695.1 Steroidobacteraceae bacterium
GCCGGCCGGACAAGCCGGTGGGCAGCTTCCTGTTCAGCGGCCCGACCGGTGTCGGCAAGACCGAAGTGGCCAAGCAGCTCGCCTACATCCTGGGCATCGAGCTGATCCGCTTCGACATGTCCGAGTACATGGAGCGCCACGCCGTCAGCCGCCTGATCGGCGCGCCTCCGGGCTACGTCGGTTTCGACCAGGGCGGCCTGCTCACCGAGGCGATCAGCAAGAAGCCGCATGCGGTGCTGCTGCTCGACGAGATCGAAAAGGCGCATCCGGACGTCTTCAACGTGCTGCTGCAGGTGATGGACCACGGCACGCTGACCGACAACAACGGGCGCAAGGCCGACTTCCGCCACGTCGTGATCGTCATGACGACGAACGCGGGCGCGGCCGACATGAGCCGTGCCTCGATCGGCTTCGTCGCGCAGGATCACGCCAGCGACGCGATGGAAGCCATCAAGAAGGTTTTCTCGCCGGAGTTCCGCAACCGGCTCGACGCCGTGGTGCAGTTCGCGCCGCTCGACGAACACACGATCAACCGCGTCGTCGACAAGCTGCTCGTCGAAGTCGAGACCCAGCTCGAGTCGAAGGGCGTGGCGTTGCACATCGACGACGAGGCGCGCGTCTGGATCGCGAAGCGCGGCTACGACCCGAAGATGGGCGCCCGTCCCATGGCGCGCGTGATCCAGGAGCACATCAAGCGTCCGCTCGCCGAGGAGTTGCTGTTCGGGCGACTCGAGCACGGCGGCCACGCGTTCGTCACGGTCGGCCAGGACGACCAGCTCAAGGTGGAGACCCGCTCGTCCGAAGAGCCCGCCCTGCTGGAGTGACCATGTGCCGCCTCTCCCGCGCGCAGCGGGGGGAGGGCCGGGCGGCTCCCGTCTCGGTGTTGAGCACGATCCGGGTCGCGCCCGGCGCCTGCGCCCGGCAACCTCGCACGCACACTCAGGATTGGCGAGGTTTCCTGCGTCATGGATTTCCGGATCAGCGGATTGCCGATCGAGCAGGTCGAGCACTTGTTGCGACTCGAGCGCGAGGCGCTGCGTGCCGCGGGAGTCGTGGAACTCGTCGTGGACGAGCCGCACACGTACCCGTGCCGCGTCACGTTGCAGGACGCGCTGCCCGGCGAGCGGGTCCTGCTGTTCACGTTCGAGCACCAGCCGGCCGACTCGCCCTACCGGGCCTCGGGTCCGATCATCGTCCGGCGCGAGGCGGCGCGGTCGCGTGTCGCCGTCAACGAGGTGCCCGACCAGCAGCGCCGACGCCTGCTTTCGGTGCGCGCCTACGATGGACGCGACTGGATCGTCGATTCGGACGTGGTGCAGGGGACCGAGCTCGAAGCCACCATCGAACGCCTGTTCGCCAATCCGGGCGTCGCGTACCTGCACCTGCACAACGCCCGCCACGGGTGTTATGCGGCTCGGGTGGACCGGGCGTGAGGAAGTGAACAAGTGAATAGTGAATAGTGAATAGACGGGACGTGAAGCCGACCGTCCCGGTGGACCAAACGAGAGAGGCCGGCGTTTTGCCGGCCTCTCGTCTCTGACTAGTCACTAGTCACTATTCACTGACCACCCGCGTCAGCGCCCCCGGTAGACGATCCGTCCCTTCGTCAGGTCGTAGGGTGTCATTTCGACGGTGACGGTGTCGCCCGTGAGGATGCGGATGTAGTTCTTGCGCATCTTGCCGGAGATGTGGGCAGTGACGACGTGCCCGTTCTGCAACTGGACGCGAAACGTCGTGTTCGGCAGCGTCTCGACCACGCGGCCCTCCATCTGGATCGCATCTTCCTTCGCCATGCACCCTCGCACCGGCCCAAAAGCCGCGCGAATTCTGCATAAAGGCCCCTGCTAAAGCAATGCGAAGTACCCCGGGCAGGTGCAAAAACGCCGTCGTTCGCAGCGCACGAAGACCGGCCGTGGGCGAGCCTCACCGTGCGGTTCGATGATCGGCCTGCGCGGCCAGCACCGCCGTCGGCGGAATCGCCCGTTCCAGCCGCGCGATGAACTCCGACCGCGCGATCAGGCGCGCGCCCAGTGAAAAGAGGTGCTCGCTCGCAACCTGGCAGTCGATGATCTCGACGCCACGGTCACGCAGTGCCGCGACCTGGTGGAACAGGGCGACCTTCGACGCATCGGTCTCGTTGCTGAACATCGACTCGCCGAAGAACGCGCGCCCGAGCTCGAGGCCATACAGGCCGCCGGCGAGCCGCTCCTCGCACCACACCTCGACGGAGTGTGCGTGGCCGCGGCGGTGCAGCTCGACGTAGGCGGCGTGCATGTCGGGCGAAATCCAGGTTCCTTCAAACGCGCGGGCGCCGCTGTCCGCGCATTGCGACACGACCTCCGCGAAGGCCTGGTCGAACGTCACGCGGTAACCGCGGTTGCGCAGGCTCTTGCGCAGGCTGCGGCTCACGCGCAGTTCGTCCGGGAACAGCACCATGCGCGGGTCGGGTGACCACCACAGGATCGGTTGCCCTGCCGCGTACCACGGGAAGAGGCCACGCCGATACGCGGCCAGCATGCGCTCGGGAACAAGGTCGCCGCCCGCGCAGAGCAGTCCGTCCGGATCCTCGAGCGCGCGACTCACCGGCGGAAACGCGTCCGGCGGGTCCGACATCTTGAGCCAGGGAATCACGCGTCCAGCCCTGCGCTCGCGCGCTGGAACGGGACGTGCTCGCTCGCCTCGGCGATGTAGGCGTCCATCGCCTCGCGCTCCCGCTCCAGGTAGCGCGCGACCGCGGTGCGAAACCCGCCGTGCTCGAGCCAGTGCGCGGAGAGCGTGCGCGTCGGTTCGAAGCCGCGGGCGATCTTGTGCTCGCCCTGCGTGCCGGGGTCGAAGTACGCGAGCCCGCGCTCGATGCAGTGCTCGATGCCCTGGTAGTAGCAGGCCTCGAAGTGCAGCGAGTCCTCGTGGGCGGCCGCGCCCCAGTAACGGCCAAAAAGCCAGCCGCCGCCCTCGAAGAAAATCGATGCCCCGAGCGGCCGACCGTCGCGTTCGGCGAGCTTGACCATGACCGAGCCGGGGAGGGTTTGCGACACCCGCTCGAGGAATTCCACGTTCAGGTAGTGGCCATTGCCGTGGCGCAGGAACGTGCGTTCGGAGAAGCCGAAGATCACGCGCCACAGCGCGGCGTCGATCGATTCGCCGGCGAGCGTGCGGAACGCGATGCCGGCTTCGGCAACCTTGCGCCGCTCGCGCTTCACCTTCTTGCGCTTCTCGGCGCGGAACGTGTCGAGGAAGGCCTCGAAACTGCGGTAGCCGCGGTTGCACCACAGGAAGCGGCAATCGTGGCGGCGGAGGAAGCCGGCACGCTCGAGCGCCGACTGGTCGTCCTCGAGCGTGAAGTTGACGTGCGCGCCCGAGGCGCCGGCACGGCGCGCGGTCTGCAGCAGCAGCCCGGCGAGTTCGTCACGCATGTCGGTCTCGTCCATGCCCGCGATGCCCGACGCGATCAGCATGCGCGGTCCGGTGACCGGCGTGAAGGGCACCGCGGCGAGTTGCTTCGGGTAGTAGTCGAGGCCCGACCGCAGGTACGACTGCGCCCAGCTCCAGTCGAACACGAACTCGCCCCAGGAGTGCGTCTTCAGGTACTGCGGGACGGCGGCCACCACGGTGCCGCCGCGTGAACTGCGCACGACCAGGTGCGCTGGAATCCAGCCGGTGTCTTCGCCGACGCAGTTCGTCGTTTCGAGCGCTTCGAGAAAAGCGTGCCTCGTGAATGGATGGCCGGAGCGGTCGAGCGCATCCCACTCGGCCGCGTCGACATCCGCGATGCGCCCGACGACCTCTGCCTTCAGGGGCATCGGGCAGCCCCGCTTGCACGCTCCGCCTCAGTGGGCGCCGCCAGCATCCAGCGTGTCCAGGTACTTGTCGGCATCGAGCGCCGCCATGCAGCCCGTGCCGGCCGAGGTGACCGCCTGGCGGTAGACGTGATCGGCGACGTCGCCGGCGGCGAAGACGCCCGGCACGCTCGTCGCGGTGGCACCGCCGGCGAGGCCCGAGCGCACGAGGATGTATCCGTTGGTCATGTCGAGCTGGCCCGCGAACATGTCGGTGTTGGGCTTGTGACCCACGGCGACGAAGAGCCCGGCGACCTCGAGGTCGCGCTTGCCCATGCCGTCGGCGGCGGCGATCCGCACGCCCGTGACGCCCGTCGCATCGCCCAGCACTTCCTCGACCGTGTGGTTCCAGACGATATCGACCACGCCGGCGCGCTGTCGTTCGAACAGGTGGTCCTGCAGGATCTTCTCGGCGCGCAGCTTGTCACGCCGATGGATCAGCGTGACGTGCGTGGCGATGTTCGAGAGGTACAGCGCCTCCTCGACGGCGGTGTTGCCACCGCCCACGACCGCGACCCGCTGGCCACGGAAGAAGAACCCGTCGCAGGTGGCGCAGGCGGAAACGCCGCGACCCTTGAAGTGTTCTTCCGACGCCAGGCCGAGGTACTGGGCGCTCGCACCGGTCGCGATCACCAGCGCATCGCAGGTGTAGTCGCCGCGGTCGCCCTTGAGCAGCAGGGGCCGCTGGCCGAAGTCCACCACGTTGATGTGGTCCATCAGGATCTCCGTGTGGAACCGCTCGGCGTGCTGGCGCATGCGTTCCATGAGGCCGGGACCCGTCAGGCCGTGCGGGTCGCCGGGCCAGTTGTCCACCTCGGTCGTGGTCATCAACTGGCCGCCCTGCTCCATGCCCGTGATCAACAGCGGGCTGCGGTTCGCGCGCGCCGCGTAGACGGCAGCGGCGTAGCCGGCCGGACCCGACCCGAGGATGATCAGCCGGGAGTGGCGGGGAGCGGTCATGTACAATTCCTTGCTGTTCTTGCGCGCAAAGCGCCGACGAAGGCGCGGCATGGTAAGCACTCCCAGCCCGCTCGGAAAGCTTCGTTGCGGCTGTGCATATGCCCGGGGACACGCCTTGTTTTTTGGCCGGCGAGGGCGGGTTACGTCCGGGTCGCCATCGAAAAATTAGGAGTGTCCCCGATTCCGGTGTAGCCTTATGCGCCAATGAGTTACAGCGTTCTCTTGACCTTTCAGGTGATGACAGTTGGCTAAGGCGGATGTCAAGCGCGCCGACGGCGGCGGCCAGGCGGCGAATGTCGCCCGCGGGTTGCGCGAGAGCGCGTTGTGGTTGTTCGGCGCACTGGCCCTGATCCTGTTCGCCGCGCTGGTGAGCTACGACCGCGCCGATCCGGCGTTTTCCTCGACCGGACAGCCCGGCCCGGTCACCAACCTGATCGGCCCGTTCGGCGCCTGGCTCGCCGACCTGTTCTTCGTGTTGTTCGGCGGTCCGGCGTTTCTGTTCCCGGTCATGCTCGGCCTCGCCGGCTATCGGCTGTTCCAGGACCGGGGCAACCGCGAACCCATGGACCGTCGCTCCGCCTCGTTCCGCAGCCTCGGCTTCTTCCTCGCGCTCGCGAGCAGCTGCGCGCTCGCGACGCTGCACTTCTCCGCCGCCGGCTTTCCCAACACCGCCGGCGGTGTCGTCGGTGCACTGCTCGGCGAGGGGCTCGCCCAGTCGATGAGTTTTCTCGGCGCCACGCTGCTGCTGCTCGCGGTCTGGCTCGGGTCGGTTTCGCTCGCCTCGGGCCTCTCCTGGCTCGACGTGATGGACCGGATCGGTGGCTCGGTGCTCACGGGGCTTTCGCTGCTGCGCGAGCGCCTGTCGCAGCGGCGGGACCAGAGCATCGGCAAGGAAGTGAAGCAGCAGCGCGAAGTGGTGGTGCGCGAAGAGCAGAAGAAAGTGGCCGAGCGCAAGCCGCCGAAGATCGAGGCGCCCGCGCCGAAGGTCGAAAAGAGCGAGCGCGTCGAGAAGGAAAAGCAGGTCGCGCTGTTTGAAAAGCCGGGCACGACCGCGTTGCCCGCGCTGTCGCTGCTCGACGATCCGCCACCGCGCCACGGCGGCTACTCGGCCGAGGCGCTCGAGGCGATGTCGCGGCTGGTCGAATTGAAGCTCCGCGACTTCGGCGTCGAAGCCGAGGTGGTCGAGGTGCATCCCGGCCCCGTGATCACGCGTTTCGAGCTGCGACCCGCGCCGGGCGTCAAGGTCGCGCAGATCTCGAACCTGGCCAAGGATCTCGCGCGGGCGCTGTCGGCGATCAGCGTGCGCGTGGTCGAGATCATCCCGGGCAAGTCGACCATGGGCCTCGAGATCCCGAACGAGGTCCGCGAGATGGTCACGCTCGGCGAGATCATCAAGTCGAAGGCGTACGACGACCTCGGCTCGCCGCTCGCGCTCGTGCTCGGCAAGGACATCGGCGGCAACCCGGTGGTCGCCGACCTGGCCCGCATGCCGCACCTGCTCGTGGGCGGCACCACCGGTTCCGGCAAGTCCACCGCGGTCAACGCGATGGTGTTGTCGCTGCTCTACAAGTCGACGCCCGAGCACGTGCGGCTGATCATGATCGACCCGAAGATGCTGGAGCTCTCGGTGTACGAGGGCATCCCGCACCTGCTCGCGCCGGTCGTCACCGACATGAAGCAGGCCGCGAACGCGCTGCGCTGGTGTGTCGCCGAGATGGAGCGGCGCTACCAGCTGATGGCGTTCGCGGGCGTACGCAACCTCGCGGGCTTCAACCGCAAGGTCAGGGAGGCGGCGGAGTCCGGCAAGCCGCTGCGCGACCCGATCGAGATGAAGCGCCTGGCGCCGGGTCTCGATGCGTCGTCGATCCCCGAGCTCGAGCCGCTGCCGAACATCGTCGTCATCGTCGACGAACTCGCCGACATGATGATGATCGTCGGCAAGAAGGTCGAGGAGCTGATCGCGCGGCTCGCGCAGAAGGCGCGCGCCTCGGGTATCCACCTGATCCTCGCGACCCAACGTCCCTCGGTCGACGTGATCACGGGCCTGATCAAGGCGAACATCCCGACGCGCATCGCGTTCCAGGTCTCGGCGAAGGTCGACTCGCGCACGATCCTCGACCAGAGCGGCGCCGAGAGCCTGCTCGGCCACGGCGACATGCTGTTCCTGCAGCCGGGCACCTCGCACCCGGTGCGCGTGCACGGCGCCTTCGTCTCCGACCAGGAAGTGCACAAGGTGGCCGCGTCGCTGCGCGAGCACAGTTCGCCCGTGTACATCGACGAGGTGCTGGAAGGTCCGTCCGCGCCGATCCCGGGCTTGCCGGGCGAAGCCGGCGAGGGTGGCGACGGCGGCGAGGGCGGCGACGCCGAGCAGGATCCGCTCTACGACGAGGCTGTCCGGATCGTCACCGAGACCCGCAAGGCCTCGATTTCGGGGGTCCAGCGCCGGCTCAAGATCGGCTACAACCGCGCCGCCCGCATGATCGAGGGCATGGAGGCGGCCGGGCTCGTGGGGCCGCTGAACTCCAATGGCTCGCGCGAGGTCTACGCACCACCTCCCCCCGAGGTGGACTGAAAGACTCGTGAAAGCATTGCTGGTGTCTGCCGCGATCCTGCTGTCGCCGGTCGCGGCTTCCGCGGCCGATGCCGTCGGTCGCGTCGATGCGTACCTGGACTCGCTCGACGCCCTGTCGGCGCAGTTCGTGCAGGTGGTGCAGGACAAGGCGGGCGAGGTCACCGACCGCGCGAGCGGCACGCTCTCGATCGCGCGCCCGAATCGCTTTCGCTGGGACTATCGCGAGCCGTATTCGCAGACGATCGTCGCGGACGGCAGCAAGCTCTGGCTCTACGATCCGGACCTCGAGCAGGTGACCGTGCGTTCGCTCGAACAGGGACTCGGCGCGACGCCGGCGATGCTGCTCTCGGGTTCCGGCGACGTGGGCGACGCATTCACCGCGGGGCCGGTGGAGCAGCGCCAGGATCGGACCTGGTGCCGGCTGCTGCCGAAGCAGCCGGGTTCGGATTTCGAGAAAGTGAGCCTGGCCTTCGACCGCAAGGGCGAACTGGCCGCGATGGAACTGGTCGACAAGCTCGGCCAGACGACGACGATCCAGTTTTCTGCGGTCAAGCGTCCGCGCCGCCTC
>JAJTCR010000473.1 GCA_021325695.1 Steroidobacteraceae bacterium
TGGTTGTTGGCCGGCATCGCGACGTCGTCGACCAGCGTCAGCCCCTGCGCGACCGCCAGCGCGTCGACGGCTTCGAAGTCGCGGATGCCGCTCGCGGGGTCGCGACGTCGCAGGGCGTCGTCGAACCCGTGGTTGCTGTGAGACGTGTACTGGCCGCCGTACCTGAACGGCCCATAGACGAGCAGCAGCCCCTCCGGCCGCAGCACGCGGCCGACGCCGCGAAACAACGCCTTCACGTGGTTCCAGTCGACGATGTGCAGCGTGTTGGCGCTGTAGATCGCATCGACCGAGTCGGCGTCGCAGGGCCAGCGGCTGCTCGCGACGTCGAGTTCCAGCGGCGGCAGCAGGTTGCACGGCCCCTCGACCGCGACGCGCGAGGTGAGCGCGGCCAGGTGCTCGCCCGTGTCGGTCGGTTGCCAGCTCAGTTGCGGCAGGTTCTTCGCGAAGTACACCGCGTGCTGGCCCGTGCCCGAGCCCACCTCGAGCACCACGCCCGCGGTGTCGCCGAGCCAGCGGCGCAGCACCTCCAGGATCGGCCCCTTGTTGCGCTCGCAGGAGCCGGTCCCGCCGTCGTAGACGCGTCCGTCCTTCATGACGAACGGCACGCGCTGGAGCACCGTCACGTCGACGAGCGGATCGCCGTCGACGGCGATCAGGTCGGCGCGCTTGCCGGGCTCGAGCGACCCCACGTCCTCGAGCCCGAGCAGGCCGGCGGCGTTGACCGTCGCGGCCTGGATCGCCGCCGCGGGCGTCATGCCGTGCTTGACCATGAGTGCGAACTCGTCGGCATTGCGGCCGTGCTTGCTCACGCCGGCGTCCGTGCCGAAGGCGATCTTCACGCCGCGCGGCACCGCGCGCTCGAGCGACTTGCCGGTCACCTTGATGCGCCATTCGACCTTGGCCCGCACCTCCGGCGAATATGCGTCCGGGTTGGCCGCGAGCCGCTCGATGTAGCCGTTCACCGTGGAGAGCGTCGGAACGTACCAGGTGCCGTGCTCGAGCATCGCCGCGATGGCCGCGTCGTCGAGCATGGTGCCGTGCTCGATCGAATCGACGCCCGCGTCGAGCGCGACCTGGATGCCGTCCGCGCCGTGCGCATGCACCGCCACCTTCTTGCCGTAGAGCCTGGCGGTCTCGACGATCGTGCGCGCCTCGTCGTCGAACATCTGCTTGCCGAGCCCTCCGGCGACCTGGCTGTTGACGCCGCCCGTCGTCGCGATCTTGATCACGTCGGCGCCGCGACCGACTTGCTCCCGGACCGCACGCCGGCAGGATTCCACGCCGTCGCAGAGGTTCCCGGCGGCGTGCAGCGTCTCGCGAAAATCCGCGCGATACCCGAGGGCGTAGTCCATGTGACCGGACGTCGTCGAGATCGAGCGCCCCGCGTCGACGATGTTCGGGCCCACGACCGTGCCCTCGCGGATCGCATCGCGCAGCGCGAGCGTGGCGCCCGTGCGGTCCCCGAGGTTGCGCACCGTCGTGAACCCGGCGCGCAGCGTCTTGTGCGCATTCGCGAGCGCGTCGTATGCAACCTCGGCCGTCTCGAGCTGGACGTCCTCGAGCTGCCCGAGCTGCCCACCCGTGTCGGAGTCGAGGTGCACGTGGCAGTCGATCAGGCCCGGCAGCACGAAGCGCGTGCGCTGGTCATGGACGTGCTGCGCACCCGCGACGTCGACGAACCCGTCCCGGATCTCGCTCACGTGCCCGTCGCGGATGACGATGGTGCTCGGGCCGCGCGGTGTGCGGCCGGGCCGGTCGAGGACGCGTCCGGCGTGAACGACGACAGTCGTCGGCCCGACGGGCAACGCCGTGCCCGGTTCCGGCGGCTTGTCGACGGGCGTCGACTGGGCCAGTGCCGTGCTGCCGCAGGCGGCAGCAGCGAGCGTCGCCAGGACGATGCGTGCGAGGGAACGGGCCGATACGTGCATGGTACCCGGCTGTCTCGACGACGGGAGGGCTGACAGTCTATTGTCAGGCTCCTCGGATCGCCACGCTTCCCGCCGCATGCCCAAGTCACCGTCGCCGGCCTGCCCTGGCCGCATGATCGCATTGCTGCTGCTCGCGCTCGGCGTGGGCGCCTGCCGGACGAATCCGACACCGAACGCGACGCCGGCAGCGGCGCCACCCGCCCCGGTCGTCGCGCGCGCGCTGCGCGCCGGCGTCACGGCCGCTCACCCGATCGCGGCCGAGGCCGGCGTCGAGGTGCTGCGCATGGGCGGCAGCGCCGTGGACGCCGCGGTCGCCGTGCAGGCGGCGTTGGGACTGGTCGAACCGCAGAGTTCGGGTCTCGGCGGCGGCGCCTTCATGCTGTTCTACGACGCGCAGGCGCGCACGGTCACGGCGTTCAACGGCCGGGAGGCTGCGCCGGCGGCGGCGACGCCCGACATGTTCCTCGCGGACGAGGGCACGCCCTTGCCGTACCCCGAGGCCGTCACGAGCGGTCGCGCCACCGGCGTGCCGGGCGCCGTCGCGATGCTCGGCGCCGCGCACGACCGGTTCGGTCGGCTGCCCTGGAACACGCTGTTCGATGCGCCGATCCGCGCCGCCGAACAGGGCTTCGCCGTGCCGCAGCGGCTCGCACGCTTCGCCAACAGCAGCTTCACGCAGGCGACCTTGCCCGATGCGCGCGCGCTCTTCACCAAGGCGGACGGCACGCTCGTGCAGGCGGGCGAGACGCTGCGCAACCCGGCGTACGCCGCGACGCTGCGCCAGGTCGCCGAACGCGGGCCGCGCGCGCTGCTCGAAGGCCCGCTGGCCGAACGGATCGTGGCGCGCACGCACGACGCACCGCGC
>JAJTCR010000474.1 GCA_021325695.1 Steroidobacteraceae bacterium
CGGACGCGCGTGCGCGCGTCGTCGTCGAGCTGGGCGAGGTCTGTTGAATCGAGCCGCAGCTCGCCGGTGTCGGGCACGTCGAGCCCGGCCACGAGGTTCAGCAGCGTGGATTTGCCTACGCCCGACTCGCCGACGATCGCGATGTATTCGCCGCGGCGGACCGTGAGCGAGATCGCGTCGAGGATCCGGCGACCGCCGTACGCCTTGGAGACGTTGAGTAGCTCGAGCATGCGTCGCACATCGTAGTGCCTGCGCCGCCTGGATTCATGAAAATGGGGGCACTCCGAATTTCGACGGACATTCGGAGTGTCCCCATTTTCGCGGAAGTTCGCTCAGAGCAGGCGCGAGGCCGAAGTCTGCTCGAGCAGCGCCGAGTCGGCCGCTGGCCGGCCGAGCGCCGTCGCGGCCACGAGCGCGGACACGGCCGGAGCGGTCTGGATGTCGCGGAAGACGCTGCGCAGCCCGGCCCAGGAACTCGTGACGCGCCGCACCTCCACCGTCGTGGCGGCTTCGAAACGCGCGATGCCGGCCGCGAGCACCTCGTCGTCGACGCTCGCGTCGCACGGCGCGGTATCGACGGCGTCCGCGGGCGACACGAGCAGCCGTCCCGCCTCGCCCTTGAAATACCAGGTCTCGGCGAGGTCGATCGTCAGCGGCCAGCCGCGCGGATCCATCGACTCCGGCAATTGCACGACGGCGATGCTGCGGCGGCGAGGTTGCAGTCCCAGCGGCGAGAGCCCTGCGAGCTGTGCGACCTCGTCTGCCCACGCGCCCGCGGCGTTGACGACGACCGGCGCCTCGTACGTGCGGTCGGCGGCGTGGACGCGCCATCCGGTGCCGGTGCGCTCGATGCGGTCGACCTGCGCGTGCCGCGCGAATTCGGCGCCTTGACGGCGCACGTGCGCGAGCAACGCATCGTGCAGCCGCGCGACGTCGATGTCGGCGCACGTCGGGTCCCAGATGCACCGATCGAACAACCCCTCACGCAGGATCGGCGCCTTGCCACGCGCAAAATCGCCGTCGTGCAGCCGCGCGTCCGGCGCCAACGTGCGAATCGACTCGTAGTGCCGTTCCAGCTGCGCGCGCTGGTCCGGGCGTGCGACGTAGAGCACACCGCGCGGCGACAGCAGGGACGCGTCGAGGCCGAGCGCGGCAGGGTTCACGAAGAATTCGTAACTCGCCGCCGTGAGCGCGCGGATCGTCGCGTTGCCGTAGGCGCGATCGAACATCGCTGCCGAACGACCGGTCGAGTGATAGCCCGGACGATGCTCCGCCTCGAGCAGCACGACGTGCCCAGCGGGCGCGAGGCGCCAGGCGACGGATGCGCCGGCGATGCCGGCGCCGATCACGATGAACTCCGCGGTGGCCGTGGGCACGGGCGGAAACTCCTGCGTCGGCCGGTCGGCCGGGCTTCGGTGAGGCGCGCCACGATAACCGCCGGAGCAAGCGCGGTCATCCGGCGAGAACTACGTATTTGCCGAGCCGTGCGTGTCGATCATTCCAAACTCCGATGCGAATATTTCTCGTTCCGCGCCTGTCATGACGCAGCATTACTTGCCCCCTCTTCCGAAGTGGCCGGCTGCGACTCCTCCGTCGCGTCGGCCTCCTCGCCCTGATCCGTTTGCTCCGTCGCTTCTACCGGCTTCGCCACGACCATGGAATCGAATTCGGACAGGGGACTCTCGGCCGGGCAGACGCTGTCGGGAAAACCGAATCGCGTACGCAACTCGAGGCCGCACTCGTTGAGCGCCACGATGCCGTCGCCGTCGGCCTGGCACCGCCGCTCGAACGTGCGCAGGAATGCGTCACGACGCTTGACGAAATCCTCGCCGCACTTGCGCATCAGGCGGAGGCGATCGAGGTCGTCCTGGACGGGATTGACGCCGTCGAGGCCGTAGAGGCGCAGCTCGTCGCCGGTCAGCAGGCGCAGTCGGCGGTTCGGCACCGCCATCATCAGGTCGGCCACCGCGACCGCCACGCCGTTTCTTTCCAGGTACGCGCGCACTCTCTGATACACGGCGTTCAGCTCGGAATTGAGTTCCGCTCGCGTGCTGGCCGTCGAACTCATGCGAATGATGCGATGGATGCCGACCGTGCCCGCGATCACCCGCCTGTCGCCGCCGCCGAGAATCAGCACACAAGCGCTGTGACAGATGGAATCTTCACGGACCCAGATGGTCCAGCGAGATTCGGCGATGTAGTCGCCCGCTCGAATGGCTTCCTCAATCTGTCCGCCGGTGGAGTCGAGGTCCAGCACTCGCTTGTCGATGCCGAATCCGTCCGCGGTGACGGTGATGCGCTGTACCAACGACGGGAACCCGGCGCCGATCCTGCCTCGATAACGGATTCGCACGAGTCCCTGCTCGGAGCAGGGTATCAGGGCCCGATGCAGGCTCTCCTGCGAGAAGTCGGTCAGAGGGATGTCTTCGGCGTGCTGGTAGTCCAGGTTGCAGCTGAGGGCGACGGTCGCCTCCTCCAACTGCAGCGGCGACCAATCGATCTCGCCTCCGGGTCTTGGCGGCGGCGGCGACACGGCCGGTGCGGTATCCGGCGTCGGCTCGATCGGCGCGATGCTGACCGCACCGCCTACGCAGACGACTTGCCCCGCGCAGACTTGCCGCGCGGCGCAGTCCCAGCCCCGCCTTCCCTGCGGCCGGTCGCGTCGACTCGCTTGTCGCGCGTGACGACCTTGAGCCTGGCGGTCCTCGTCTTCTTCACGGGCGCAGCCTTGAGCGCAGGCGCGGCCTTGGTCGAGGGCGCCGCCTTCGTCACCTTGCCGACCTTGCCCTTGAGCCGCTTGAAAATCGCCGCGCCGAGCTCGGCCGGCGAGCGCACCGTCGTCACGCGCGCCGCTTCGAGCGCCGCGAACTTGTCGGCCGCCGTGCCCTTGCCGCCCGAGATCACCGCGCCCGCGTGGCCCATGCGCTTGCCCGGGGGCGCCGTGACGCCCGCGATGTACGCGACGACGGGCTTCGAGACGTGCTTGCGGATGAACTCGGCGCCGGCTTCCTCGTCGCTGCCGCCGATCTCGCCGACCATGATGATGCCTTCGGTCTGCGGATCCTGTTCGAACAGCGCGAGCACGTCGATGAAGTTCACGCCGCGGACCGGGTCGCCGCCGATCCCCACGCAGGTGCTCTGGCCCAGGCCGACGTTGGTGGTCTGGAACACGGCCTCGTAGGTGAGCGTGCCCGAGCGCGACACG
>JAJTCR010000045.1 GCA_021325695.1 Steroidobacteraceae bacterium
CGATCGCGGCGGCACGGATACCAAAGCGGGCCAACTCCTTCGCCCAGGTCACGGCCAGCGCGGTCACGCCCGATTTCGCGGCGGAGTAATTGCTCTGCCCGGCGTTGCCGACCTTCGAGATGCTCGCGATGTTGATGATCACGCCGCCCTCGCCGAACTCGATCATTCGCTCGGCCGCCTCGCGTCCGCAGAGGAACACACCGGTCAGGTTGACGTCGATGACGGCCTGCCACTGCGCCAGCGACATCCTGGAGACCACCGCCCCGTCCTTGACCTTGACCAGCAGCGCGTCCTTGATGATGCCGGCGTTGTTGACCAGCACGTCGAGCCTGCCGTGCGCGGCGGCGACCTCGTCGAACGCACGGATCACTTCCTCTTCCTTGGCGACGTTGAGCGCGTGGGCGCTGATCCGGGACCCGTCACCGTTCGCGAGTTCTGCCCGCGTCGTCTCGAGTTCCCGTTCATTGAGATCGAGCAGAGCGACGCGGGCGCCGCGGCCCGCGAACACGCTCGCGATCTCCTTGCCGATGCCGCGCGCGCCGCCCGTGACGACGACGACCTTACCGTTCAAGTCCACGCTGCGGAATCCGGCTCAGGGCAGCTCGACCGCGACCGCGCAGGCTTCACCGCCGCCGATGCACTGCGTCGCCACACCGCGACGCAGGCCGCGCTTGCGCAAGGCGTGGATCAGGGTTGTGATCAGTCGCGCACCGGTCGCGCCGATCGGGTGACCCATGGCGCAGGCCCCGCCGTTGACGTTGACGCGTTCGTGGGGCAACCCGAGGTCCTTCATCGACGCCATCGCGACGCACGCGAACGCCTCGTTGATCTCGTACAGGTCGACGTCCGTCGTCCGCCAGCCGGCCCGGTCGAGGGCTTTCTGGATCGAGGGCCCCGGCGCCGTCGTGAACCACTCGGGCGCGTGTGCGTGGCTCGCATAGGACACGAGCCGCGCGATCGGTTTCGCACCGGCAGCCGCCGCCGCGGACTCGCTCGCGAGCACGAGGACCGCGGCCCCGTCGGAGATCGAGGACGAGGAGGCGGCCGTGACGGTGCCGTCCTTGCTGAACACCGGCTTCAGCGTCGGGATCTTCGCGATGTCGACCGTGAACGGCGTCTCGTCCCGGTCGACGAGCTGCTCGCCCTTGCGGGTCTTCACCGAGACCGGCGCGATCTCCGCGGCGAAGTCGCCGTCGTTGACCGCACGCTGCGCGCGGCGCACCGACTCGGCCGCGAACGCGTCCTGGTCTTCGCGGGTGAAGCCGTACTTCGCCGAAGTCGCGTCGGCGAAACAGCCCATCGCCTTGCCGTCCCACGGACTCTGCAGGCCGTCGAAGAACATGTGGTCGTAGATCTCGCCGTGACCCATGCGGAACCCGCCGCGAGCCTTGGTCAGCAGGTACGGCGCATTGGTCATCGACTCGAGACCGCCCGCGAGCATGGTTCGCGTCGAACCGGCCCGGATCTGGTCGGCCGCCATCATCACGGCCTTCATGCCCGACCCACACATCTTGTTGATCGTGGTGGCAGGCACGCCGAGCGCGATGCCGGCGCCGACCGCCGCCTGGCGCGCCGGAGCCTGGCCGAGCCCGGCCGGCAGCACGCAGCCGAAAATCACTTCGTCGATCGCATCGGGCGCGAGCCCGGCGTCGGCGAGTGCCGCTTTCGCGGCAACGGCTCCGAGCTGCGTCGCGCTGACCGAAGCGAGCACGCCCTGGAAGGCACCGATGGGGGTGCGGCGTGCCGCAAGAATGACGAGGGGTTCAGACATGGTGGCCGTCCTCTGCTCGTAGACGTCGGGGGACAGAACGGAAAGGGTGGGCGATAGTACGCCGCGGTCTTTTTGCAGCGCAAGACGAGCGCGCCGGGCCGTCCGCGATCAAACGCTGGCGGCACCCTTGCGACTCGTCTTCGAGCGCGGGGCCGGCGCCGCCAGCACGGGTCGCGGAGCGAGCCCATGCTCCAGGAACTGCACGAAGGCTTCCGCCACCTGCTCCGATGACAGGGAGCGTCCCGCGCGGTACCAATGGGCGATCCAGTTGAGCGCACCTGCGATCGCGAACGCCGCGAGCTTGGGGTCCTGCACGGCGATCGACCCGTCGGCGATGCCGGCCTGCAGCAGCCTGCGAATGCCGCGGTCGATTTCGGACTTGAGGGCCCTGACCTCGGCGCTCAGGTCACGCCCCAGGTCCTGGTGTTCGGCGCGTACCATGCACCAGCCGTACTCGGACGCGATCGCGACCGCGTAGTCGCGGATGACCTCCCGCAGCCTATCGCGGCCGGTACCGGCTGTGGCTTCGGCGCGGCGCAGCGCGGTGCGGATCGGTTCGAGCCCCGCACGGAAACACTCGAACAGCAGTTGTTCCTTGTTCGAGACGTAGTAGTAGACGGTCGGCTTGGTCACGCCCAGCGCCGCCGCGATGTCGTCGAGCGAGGTGTTGTGGTAACCGTGCTCGTCGAAGGCGCGAGCCGCCGTACGGATCACGGCGTCGCGTTTCGAGCCATGGTCGCGCCGGCGCCGGCGGCCACGCCAGGGATCGGCGGGGTCGACTGCGGCGGAGCGGGCAGGGGGACGGGATGCATCCGCCATATTGTGGAACCGATTGACTGGCGAGGGGAGCCTAATCATACTGCCTGGTAGAATCCTACTCAACAGTAGTATCCGCAATACGTCGACCGTCGGAACAGTCCCGGCCGTCGATCGATCGCAGGAGACGCGACATGTCCGGACGCCCTTCGGTGCAGCAACGCGACAGCGAGACCACCCGGCAAGCAGCCGCTGCGGCCGCCGACCAGGCCCCGCTGCGCTTCGTCAGCGCGGCTTCCCTGTTCGACGGCCACGACGCCGCGATCAACATCATCCGGCGGCTGCTGCAGGCCCACGGCGCCGAAGTGGTGCACCTGGGCCACAACCGGAGCGTGGCCGACATCGTGCGCGCCGCGATCCAGGAAGACGCGGACGGTATCGCGTGCAGCTCCTACCAGGGCGGGCACGTCGAGTACTTCAAGTACATGGTCGACATGCTCCGCTCCCTGCAGGCCTCGCACATCCGCATCGTCGTGGGCGGCGGCGGTACGATCGCGCCGCACGAGGTCGAGGAGCTCGAGGCCTATGGCGTCGAGCGCATTTACACGCCTGAGGATGGGCGCAAGCTCGGCCTCGACGGCATGATCGACGACGTGTTCACCCGCGTGCGTCGCGCGCGCCGGCTGGAGTTCGAGTTCGGCCCGATCGGCCCCCGTGACCACCAGCAGATCGCGCGAACGATTTCCGCGCTCGAGCACGGAGAAGGGGATGCCGCGCTCGGCGAGACGTTGCGCCGCGCGGTCGCTCGCAGCACCAGGACGGCGCCGGTGGTCGGCATCACGGGCACCGGCGGCGCCGGCAAGTCGAGCCTGACCGACGAGTTGCTGATGCGCTTCGTGCGCCATTTCCCCGATCGCAACATCGCCGTGGTCGCGATGGACCCGACGCGCCGCCGCAGCGGTGGGGCGCTGCTGGGGGACCGCATCCGCATGAACTCGCTCGCGGCCGAGCAGGTGTTCATGCGCTCGCTCGCGACCCGGCGGCAGCACCTCGCGACGAGCGCCGTGCTCGCGGACGTGCTGAACCTGCTGCGCTACGCCGGCTTCGACCTGGTCGTCGTGGAGACGGCCGGGATCGGCCAGAGCGACTCCGAGATCGTCGACCTCGTCGACGTACCGATGTACGTCATGACGAGCGAATACGGCGCCGCGAGCCAGCTCGAGAAGATCGACATGCTCGACTTCGCCGACCTCGTCGCGCTCAACAAGTTCGAGAAGCGCGGGGCGGAGGACGCGTTGCGCGACGTGCGGAAGCAGTGGCGCCGCAACCGTGTCGAGTTCAAGGCGCCGGACGACCAGGTGCCGGTGTTCCCCACGATCGCGAGCCGCTTCAACGACCCGGGCGTCAACCGGCTCTTTGCCGCGCTTTGCGCGAAACTGGACGCGAAGACGGCGGACGGGGAGGAACGTCGCTGGCTCACGGGCGACGTCGGCCCGACGGACCTCGTCGAGCGACATGCGCTCGTGCCGGCGCAGCGTTCGCGATACCTCGCCGAGATCTCAGGCAACGGCCGTCGCGCGCGTGACCTGGTCGACCATTGCGCCGACGCGGCGAGTCGCGCGCACGGCCTGCATGAGGCACTGCGCACGCTGGGAGATGCGTCGCTGCCTGCGCCGTTCGAGCGTTACACGGCGGCGGCAGTCGTGGACGGCGCGGCGGAAGCCGCGGTGAGCCGGCTGCGCAACGCCTACAACGACGCGCTCGAGGCCATCGGCACCGAGGGCATCGCCCTGCTCAAGAAGTGGCCCGCACTCTCCAGGTCGGCCACCGACGACGAATACGTCTATACCGTGCGCGGTCGCGAAATACGCGGCGAGAACTACGTCGAGACGCTGAGCCACAACAAGGTGCCGAAGCTCGCGGTGCCGAAATACCGCGACTGGGGCGAGCAGCTGCGTTTCCTGCTCCGCGAAAACCTGCCGGGCCATTTTCCCTTTACGGCGGGCGTCTATCCGTACCGTCGCGAGGAGGAGGACCCGACGCGCATGTTCGCGGGCGAAGGCGGACCCGAGCGCACCAACCGCCGCTTTCACTACGTCGCGGGCGGGCACGGCGCGGCGCGCCTGTCGACGGCGTTCGACTCGGCGACCCTCTACGGCGAGGACCCGGACGAGCGTCCGGACATCTACGGTCGCATCGGCAACTCCGGCGTGTCGATCGCGACGCTCGACGACATGAAGAAGCTTTACTCGGGCTTCGACCTGTGCGCGGCGACCACGTCCGTCTCGATGACGATCAACGGCCCGGCGCCGATGATCCTCGCGATGTTCATGAACACCGCGGTCGACCAGCGCGTCGAGAGGTACCTGCACGAGGCGGGGCAGTGGGAGGAGGCCGAGCGGAAGATCGCCCGGCTGTACGAGGGCCGTGAGCGCCCACGGTACAAGGGCGCGTTGCCCAAGGGCCACGACGGCTCCGGCCTCGGGCTGCTCGGCGTGACGGGCGACCAGCTCGTCGAGGCCGGCACGTACGAGCGCATCCGCAAGGAGACGCTGTCGCTGGTCCGCGGCACGGTGCAGGCCGACATCCTCAAGGAGGACCAGGCGCAGAACACCTGCATCTTCTCGACCGAGTTCGCGCTGCGGATGATGGGCGACGTCCAGCAGTTCTTCACCGACAACGACGTCCGCAACTTCTACTCGGTGTCGATCTCGGGCTATCACATCGCCGAAGCGGGGGCGAACCCGATATCGCAGCTCGCGTTCACGCTCGCCAACGGCTTCACGATCGTCGAGTACTACCTCGCGCGCGGCATGAAGATCGACGACTTCGCGCCGAACCTGTCGTTCTTCTTCTCGAACGGCATGGACCCGGAGTACGCGGTGATCGGTCGCGTGGCGCGCAGGATCTGGGCCCGGGCCATGCGCGACCTGTACCGGTCCGGTCCGCGTTCGCAGATGCTCAAGTACCACATCCAGACCTCCGGCCGTTCGTTGCACGCGCAGGAGATCCAGTTCAACGACATCCGCACGACGCTGCAGGCGCTCTACGCGCTGTTCGACAACTGCAACAGCCTGCACACGAACGCCTACGACGAGGCGATCACGACACCGACTGAAGAGTCCGTGCGACGCGCGGTGGCGATCCAGCTGATCATCAACAAGGAACTCGGGCTCAACAAGACGCAGAATCCGTGGCAGGGCTCGTTTGCGGTGGAACAGCTCACCGACCTGGTCGAGGAAGCGGTGTACCGTGAGTTCGACCGCATTTCCGAGCGCGGCGGCGTGCTCGGTGCGATGGAGACGATGTACCAGCGCGGCCGCATCCAGGAGGAGTCGCTGTACTACGAGCAACTCAAGCACGACGGTACGTTGCCGATCGTGGGCGTCAACACGTACCTGGCCAAGGACGACGCGACGGACGCGAACCGCGAGGCCGAGCTGATCCGTTCGACCGACGAGGAAAAGCAGGACCAGGTGACGGCCGTGCGCGCGTTCCTCGAGCGCAACGCGACCCGGCGCCCGGCAGTGCTGGCGCAACTGCAGAAGACCGCGGCCACGGGCGGCAATGTGTTCGGCGACCTGATAGAAGCGGTGAAGGTCGCCTCACTCGGCAGCATTTCGCGCGCGCTGTACCAGGTCGGCGGTCAGTACCGGCGCAGCATGTAACGGTCGTAGGCGATGCGGCGTCGCCGCGTCGCGCACGCGTCGACGGCTGACGGGTCCCTTGCCGGGCCGTCGCGCAACAGGACGTTGCGCGCGGAGCCTCCAGGGATGGATTTACGGCGTCCCGGCAAGGGACCCGTCAGTCGGCGGCGTAAGGCGCGGAACCCCTGTTTCGGTCGAGCTCACTGATCTTGTGCAGTCGCGCGAACGTCGGCTTGTGTGACCGCGCGTGGCGCGAGGTCGGGCTCGCCCACTCTAGCGAGGATCGACGCGCGCGCCTCGTCCCGCAGCTGCTCGGGCGTCTCGCCGCGCCCGCCGATCGGTGGCAGCACTTCGACCTCGATGCGTCCCGGACGTGGCACGTACGTGTCCGCGGGCAAGGCGCGCCTCGCGCCGTGAATCACCGCGGGCACGACCGGCACCCCGCCGCGGGCCGCGGCGACGAACGCACCTACATGGAAGCGCTTCAGGCCGAGCGTGGCGTCGAACGTGCCCTCGGGAAAAAAGACGAGCGAGTGTCCCTGCTCGGCGCGTTCGACGACGCGTCGCGCGTCCCGGTGGCGCCCGCCGCGCGTGTGGCGATCGACGAACTCCGCCCCGATGCGGCTGAGCAGCAAACCGATCACCGGCATCGACGCGGCCTCGCGCTTGATCACGAAACCGAAGCGCGGCGGCAAGGCCGCCTTCATGACGAGCCCATCGAGGTAGCTTCCGTGGTTCGCCACCAGTACGCACGAACCCTCGGGCAGCCGCTCGAGCCCCGTGGTTCGAACGCGCAGCCCGGCCAGGACGAGCCACGCACGTGCGCAAGCCCGCGTGCTCGCGCGCCGCCAACCAAGCCATGGAATGACCAGTGCCAGCACCGCCGCGACGAGAATCAGCAGGACGAACGTCGAAAGCGACCAGATCGCGTAAACCAGGCGTGCGGCCTGCGCGGGCAAACCAGGGGGTGCGGGCCGCGCGGTCACGGCGGCGGAGGGCACGCCGGAAGCCGGGTCGTGCGCGGAGGGTTTCGCGGACAAGTTCGCAGTGTTCCGGGCCAGGGTGCGGGACGATTCTGTCGAATGCCGATGGCCGGACACGGCGAGCGTGCCCGCGGCGATACTTTCTGTGAATCAGTTCCGGTTATGTTAACGCCAGCCCCGATCTGTGAGCGATGTCACGACGACGTCCGACGACGGCCTCGCATACTGCGCGCTACGCAAGACCGCGAGGTTCCATGAGCAGTGCAGTGAAGCCGAGCTATCTCTCCCGCACGCGTCACGCCGGCGGCGGCGGCGCGTCGTCGCAGGAGGGGCCCGGCCCGATCGACCGCTTCCTCGACGCAGTCTGGATGGAGCGCGGTCTCTCGCCGAATACGCTCGCCGCGTACCGCGCGGACCTGAGCGCGCTCGAACGCTGGCTCGACGAGCATCAAGTGCCCCTCGAAAACGCGCAGCGCGGCGACATCCTCTCGTTCATGGCCTCGCGCGTGCAGGCGGGCGCACGGCCGCGCTCGACGGCGCGCCAGCTCTCCAGTTTCCGCCGCTTCTACCGGTACCTTGTTCGTGAAG
>JAJTCR010000046.1 GCA_021325695.1 Steroidobacteraceae bacterium
CCGGCGATCGTCAACTCCTCGAGCAGGATCGATCCCGTGCGGATGCCACCGCGCACGTCCATGTCGGAGCCAACGTCGACGACGTGCCTGAACATGTCCTTGAGGTTGCCGGCGATCGTGACCTCGTGGACCGGATACTGGATTTCCCCGTCCTCAACCCAGAATCCCGCGGCGCCGCGTGAATAGTCGCCGGTGACGCCATTGACGCCCTGCCCCATCAGTTCCGTGACCATCAGGCCACGACCCATCAGCGCAAGCATCTCGTCGAACGAACGACCACGCCCCTGTACGACCAGGTTGTGCGTGCCGCCGGCGTTGCCGGTCGTGCGCAGTCCGAGCTTGCGCGCCGAATACGTGCTGAGCACGTACCCGAGCAGCACGCCGGCCTCGACCAGCTCGCGGTCGCGGGTCGCCACACCTTCGTGATCGAACGGCGCGCTCGCGAGCGCTCGCGCAAGGTGCGGACGTTCCGAGAGCGCGAACCAGTCCGGGAACACCTGCTGGCCCGCAGCGTCGAGCAGGAACGACGCGCGACGGTACTGGCTGCCGCCGCGGATCGCGCCGATCAAGTGGCTGACGAGCCCGCGCGCCGTCTCGGGCACGTAGAGCACCGGCGCCTTCTGGGTGTGCAGCTTGCGGGCGTTGAGCCGGCGCACCGTGCGCTCGCCGGCGCGACGTCCCACGCTTTCAGCGCTCTCGAGTTCGCGCCAGTCGCGCATCGTGCTGTACCAGTAGTCACGTTCCATGTGCTCGCCCTCCGCGCCGAGCACGGAGCAGCTGACGCTGTGCACCGTTCCCGGGTACGCCGCGAGAAAGCCGAGCGAGTTGCCGTAGGCGCGCACGCCGCGATGCGTGCTCACGCCGGCGCCCTCCGAATTGGTGATGCGCTTGCGGTCGACGGCCATCGCCGCGGCCTCGCACGCGATCGCCATGTCGCACGCCGCCTCGGGCGACACGTCCCATGGGTGCGAGAGGTCGAGGTCCGGGATCTCGCGCGCGAGATCCTGCAGGTCCGGCAAGCCCGCGCAGGGATCCTCGGACGTGTACTTCGCGATCGTGCAGGCTTTCTGCACGGTTTCACGCAATGCCGCGGGCCGCACGTCCGCCGTGCTGGCGCTGCCCTTGCGCGTGCCGAAGTACACGGTAACCCCCATGCCGCGGTCGCGCTGGTACTCGACCGTCTCGACTTCGCCGAGCCGGGCGCTGACGCTCAGGCCCACGTCCATGCTGATCGCGGCCTCGGCCTGGCTGGCCCCGAGCGCGCGCGCTTCCTCGAGTGCGAGTTCGACCAGTGCGAGCAGGTCCGCACCGTCGGAAACGAGCGCGGGCGTGCGTTCGGGCGAAACGGGCGTGCTCATCGTGACAGGTGCTTCATGGTGGGTGGACGACGGGCGGACGTGGGACAAGTCGGCAATTCTAGCAGCGGAGCCGGGCTTCGCCGTGCGTGCTAGCATCCCGAAAGAGGCAGTTTCATGTCACGCAAGCGGGCATTCAACGACGACGAGAACTTCGAGGCGCATCCGGACGAGGATACCGCCGCGGTGGACGACGGGCCGAGCAAGAGCGAGCTCAAGCGGCAGGACCTGCAACGGCGCGAGCTCGGTGTGGCGCTTGTCGAGCTGCCCGCAGCGGAACTCGAAGCGCTCGACCTGCCGGAACGGCTGTTCGATGCCGTGACCGCCTGCCGCACCATCACGGCGCACGGCGCACGGCTGCGGCAGGAAATGTACATCGCGAAAGTGCTGCGTCACGTCGATGTCGAGTCGATCCGCGCGACGCTGGAGCGACGCAGCGAAATCGACCGCCAGCGCGTGCGACGCGAGCACGCGCTGGAACAGTGGCGTGAACGCCTGCTGGCCGACGAGCCCGACGCCTGGACCGAGATCGCCGCCACGCTCGACGACCCGGCGGCGTTGCAACAGCTGCGGACGCTCGCCCGCCAGGCGCGGGCCGAAAAGGCCGCCTCACGATCACCGGCCGCCGCGCGCCAACTGTTCCGTCGACTGCGCGACATATTCACGACTGGCGGCGACGTTTAGAAGTATTTTTCGCCGGCCTGTACAATGCCCCGGTGAAACCGCTCGTTGGCATCATCATGGGGTCGACTTCCGATTGGGAGACCCTCAGGCACGCCGCCGAAATGCTCGAGCGCCTCGGCGTGCCGCACGAGGTGCGGGTCGTCTCCGCGCATCGCACGCCCGACCTGCTCTTCGAATACGCCGGGAACGCGCGTGAACGCGGCCTGCAGGTCATCATCGCCGGTGCCGGCGGTGCGGCCCACCTGCCCGGCATGTGCGCGGCGAAGACGTCGCTGCCGGTGCTCGGGGTGCCGGTGCAATCGAAGACGCTGAACGGCCTCGACTCGCTGTTGTCGATCGTGCAGATGCCCGCGGGAATCCCCGTCGGCACGCTCGCGATCGGCGTCGCCGGCGCGACCAACGCCGCGCTGCTTGCCGCCTCGATCCTGTCGAACTCGAACCCCGCGATCCGCGCAGCGCTCGACACCTTCCGCGCCGCGCAGACCGACAAGGTGCTCGCGCAGCCCGACCCGCGCAGCCCCGTCATTTCGACATGAAGATCGGCGTCATCGGTGCCGGCCAGCTCGGACGCATGCTGGCCCTGGCGGGCTATCCGCTCGCACTGCAGTTCCGTTTCCTCGACTCGAGCGCGGATTCTCCGGGCGGCCAGGTCGCGCCGATCGTGACCGGCGCGTTCGACGATCCGCAGAGTCTCGAGCGGCTCGCGGCCGACGTCGACATCGTCACTTACGAGTTCGAGAACGTGCCGGTCTCAGCGCTGCAGCAGGTGTCGCAGACGCACGCGGTGCATCCACCGGTCGACGCGCTGCGCGTGTCGCAGGACCGCCTCCTCGAAAAGCAGCTGTTCGAGAAGCTCAGGATCCCGACGCCGCCGTTCCGCGCGGTCGAGTCCCTCGACGAACTCCGTGCGGCCGTGCGCGAACTCGGGTACCCGTCCGTGCTCAAGACGCGCCGGCTCGGTTACGACGGCAAGGGCCAGCGTTACATCCGCAAGCCCACCGACGTCGAGGCGGCATGGTCGGCCCTTGGCAGCGCGCCGTTGATCCTGGAGGGCTTCGTCGATTTCGAACGCGAGGTGTCCGTCGTCGGCGCGCGCAGCACGACGGGCGAAGTCCGCGCCTATCCGATCGTCGCCAACACGCACCGTGACGGCATCCTGCGCGTGACGCTCGCGCCGCACCGTCACCCGACGCTGCAGAAGGCCGCCGAGATGCACCTGAAGCGCGTCATGAAGCATTTCGACTACGCGGGCGTGCTCACGATCGAGTTCTTCGTCCAGCGCGGCCGGCTCGTCGCCAACGAAATGGCGCCGCGCGTGCACAACTCGGGACACTGGACGATCGAAGGCGCGATCACCTCGCAATTCGAGAACCACCTGCGCGCGATCCTCGGGCTCCCGCTCGGCGACACCGCCCCGGTCGGCCACGCCGCGATGATCAATTTCATCGGACAGTTGCCGCCACGCGACGACCTGCTCGGCGTGCCCGGCCTGCACTGGCAC
Organism: Steroidobacteraceae bacterium; assembly: GCA_021325695.1. Classification (GTDB taxonomy): domain Bacteria; phylum Pseudomonadota; class Gammaproteobacteria; order Steroidobacterales; family Steroidobacteraceae; genus RPQJ01. The sequence continues at coordinate 3,541 of JAJTCR010000046.1, forward strand.
GATTACGGCAAGGCGCCACGGCCCGGCCGCAAGATCGGCCACTGCACGGTCGTGGCGGCGAGCGCGGTCGAGCGCGACCGGCTGGTGCGAAAGGTGATGAGGAAGATGCCGCGATAGGAAGTGGCTAGTGGTTAGTGGCCGCTGGCTGGCGATCGGTCAGCAAGCCCGCACCGGTGGCAGTCGACCTCGCCCGGCGCGCCTCCTAGAGTCTCCTGCTGACCACTAGCCACTGGCCGCCAGCCGTCTTTCTGTGACCCAGCGCACAGTTCAGGAATCGCCGGCCTCCCGTATAGTAGCGGCCGGCACGGAGCACCGGTCCTGCATGTACCTGGAACACTTCAAGCTCAAGGAACTGCCGTTCAGGCTGAGCCCCGACCCCGCTTTCCTGTACCCGAGCCAGATCCATTCGCGCGCCAAGGCGTACATGGAGTCGACGATCTGGTTCACGGACGGCTTCGTCGTCATCACGGGCGAGATCGGCTCCGGCAAGACCACCCTGATCGAGACCTTCCTCAAGGAGATCGACCAGGATGTCGTCGTCGCCCAGGTCAACCAGACGCAGGTCTCGCCGATCGAGTTCCTGCAGACGGTGCTCGCGCAGTTCGGCTTCAGTCCGTTCCGGATGCGCAAGGCCGAATTGCTCGCGACCCTCAACAACTTCCTGATCGAGCAGTACGCGAACGGCCGCAAGGTGCTGCTGATCGTCGACGAGGCGCAGAACCTCACCAACAAGGTGCTCGAGGAAGTCAGGCTGCTTTCCGGGGTCGAAACGACCAAGGAAAAGGTGCTGCGGATCATCCTGGCAGGCCAGCCCGAACTCAACAAGAAACTCGACTCCGCCGAGCTCACGCAGCTGCGGCAGCGCGTCCGGCTGCGTTTTCACCTGAGCGCGCTCACCGAAGAGGAGATGGACGAGTACGTGCGTCATCGCCTGCGCGTCGCCGGCGCGAGCCACGCGATCTTCGACCCGGAGACGTTCCCGCTGATCTACCGCTACACGGGTGGCATCCCCCGGCTGATCAACACGCTCTGCGACACGGCGCTGCTCGCGGCGTTCGCGCAGGACCAGGTCACCGTGGGCGTCGCGACCGTGCACGAAGCCATCGACGAGCTGCAGTGGCAGGAATACCAGGCGCGCACGCACACGAACCTGATCCCGGCGCGGCTCGAGGAAACCACGCCGCATGCGCGGCCGCCGGTCGGGCGGCTCGTGCTCACGCTCAAGGGCGTCGAACTCGGCGACGCGCTGATCGTGCCGGGCCGTTTCGTCATCGGTCGCACGTCGGACAACGACATGCAGGTCGACAGCAAGTTCGTGAGCCGCCACCACGCGCAGCTGATCTCGACGCCGGACGGCAGCGTGCTCGAGGACCTGAACAGCACGAACGGCGTCTATCTCAACGGCAAGCGCGTCCGCCGGCACAAGCTGACGCCGGGCGACGTGATCAAGATCGGTACGCACGAACTCGTGTATACGCGGTACGAGCCGCCGCCGCCGCCGACCGACGATTCGCGCACCGTGCAGACCACGGTGTTGACCGACGCTGATTACGAAGTCGAGGACGAAGCCGTCGATGACGACGTCGACGGAGGCGGCGACGGGTCCTACTCGTCGATCGCGCGGGGATCGTAGTCGGACTGCGTGCTGCGATAGTCGCGGCGCTTCATCGCGAGCAACACGCCGATCGTCACCAGGCCACCGCCGAGCACGAACAGTGCGCTGCGCGGCGAGCGTTCCACCCACCACGCCACGGCGAAGCACACGAGCCCGATCAGGATGCTCGCGTACGGCTTGGCTTCATAGATCGGACGTGGCAGCCACATCGCCGGTTGCCGTTTCAGCCGGTGCCGCCGACGGTGATCGCTTCGACGCGGAGCGTGGGCTGGCCCACACCGACCGGGACTTCCTGCCCTTCCTTGCCGCACGTGCCGACACCGTCGTCGAGCTTGAGGTCGTTGCCGATCATGGACACGCGACCCATGACTTCCGGCCCGTTGCCGATCAGCGTCGCCCCCTTGACCGGGCGGCCGATCCTGCCGTTCTCGATCAGGTACGCCTCGCTCGCCGAGAACACGAACTTGCCCGAAGTGATGTCGACCTGGCCGCCGCCGAAGTTGCGGCAATAGAGGCCCTTGTCGACCGAGGCGATGATCTCCTCCGGCGCATGCGGTCCGGGAAGCATGTACGTGTTGGTCATGCGCGGCATCGTGAGGGCTGCGAAACTCTCGCGCCGGCCGTTGCCGGTGGATGCGACGCCCATGAGCCGCGCATTGAGCTTGTCCTGCAGGTAACCGCGGAGGTACCCGTCCTCGATCAGCGTGGTGCACTGTGTCGGCGTGCCCTCGTCGTCGACGTTGAGCGAGCCGCGACGCGCGACGAGCGTGCCGTCGTCGACGATCGTCACCCCCCTGGCCGCGACCTGCTGGCCGAGCCGGCCGCTGAACGCCGACGTGCCCTTGCGATTGAAGTCACCTTCGAGCCCGTGTCCGACCGCCTCGTGCAGCAGGACGCCGGGCCAGCCCGCGCCGAGCACGACCGTCATCGTGCCCGCGGGGGCAGGCACGGCCTCGAGGTTGACCTGCGCGGTGCGCACGGCCTCCTGCACCAGCGCCTTCCAGCGGCCCGAGGCCAGGAACTCGGTGTAGGCGAAGCGGCCACCGCCGCCGGCGTAGCCCTGCTCACGGCGGCCGTCCTGTTCGATGATCACGCTCACGTTCAGGCGCACCAGCGGCCGGACGTCGCCCGCGAGCGTGCCGTCGCTCGCCATGACGAGGATCGTGTCGTGCGAGGCGGATAGACTCGCCATGACCTGGGTGATGCGTGAATCGAGCGCCCGCGCCTCGCGATCGACCTGCTCGAGCAGCCGGACCTTGTCGTCGTCGGCGAGCGTCTCGACCGGGTCGATGGGCAGGTACAGGCCGCGGCCGCCCGTGGCATGCCAGGCCTGCACCGACCCGCCCGAACCGGAGCGCGAGATTGCGCGTGCCGCGTGCGCGGCCTCCAGCAACGCCGGCAGCATCACTTCGTCGGAATAGGCGAAGCCCGTCTTCTCGCCGGCCAGCGCCCGGACGCCCACGCCCTGCTCGATCGAGTGCGCGCCGTCCTTGACGATGCCGTCCTCGAGCGCCCACGACTCCTCGCGCGTGAGCTGGAAATAGATGTCGCCGTAATCGACCGCGTGCCCCATGACGTCGCCCAGTACCCGCGCGACGCGGCCTTCGTCGAGTTCGGCCGGGGCGAGCAGCGAGGCACGGGCGACCTCGAGCGGGTCGCGCTCGGCAAGCGCGGAGGCGAACGCGGCGGGTTGGGGAGCGAAGAGCGGCGGCGGGATGGTGGGTTTCATGTTTCCTTGACGGGTACAGCGACGGGCCCCAGCCGGCGGTGGTCCACGGCCGGGAAATCCTGGCGCAGCCGGCGCTGGCGGGCGAGGTCCAATTCTGCCGTGATCACGCCGGTTCCGCGCGGCAATCGCGCGACCACGCGCCCCCACGGCTCGACGATCATCGAGTCGCCGTGCGTCTCACGGCCATTCTCGTGGAACCCGGACTGGGCTGCAGCCACGAGGTAACAGAGATTCTCGACCGCCCGGGTGCGCAACAGCAGTTCCCAGTGCGCCCGGCCCGTGGGCACGGTGAACGCCGAGGGCAGGCTGAACCACTCGGCCCCCTCGGCCAGCAACTGCCGGAAAAGCTCGGGAAAGCGCACGTCGTAGCAGACCGCGAGGCCGAGCCGGCCTGCAGGCGTGTCGACCACCACCGGCTGCGAACCGGGCCGTACGGCCTTCGACTCGCGATGGCTCTCGAGCTTGCCCGGCACGTCGACGTCGAACAGGTGGATCTTGTCGTAGCGGGCCACCTGGCGGCCGGCGCCGTCGAACACGAGGCAGGCCGCGGCGACCCGGGTCTCGTCCGGCAGCCGGATCGGCACAGTGCCTGCGACCACCCAGAACCCGTACTGGCGCGCGGTGTCGGCCAGGAAATCCTGGATCGGCCCGGCGCCGATCTCCTCGGCGACGCCCAGCTTGGCCGCCTCGCCCCGTCCCATGAACGCGAAGTTCTCCGGCAGGACCACCACCGTGGCGTCCTGCTGGC
>JAJTCR010000047.1 GCA_021325695.1 Steroidobacteraceae bacterium
CGTCAACGAACTCACGCCCCGCGCGCAACTGGCCGATGCGGTCAACACGATCGTCCGCCGCGAGCACGAACTCATCGGCGACAACACCGACGGCGCCGGGCTGCTCACGGACCTGCAACAGAACCTGGCCTTGCGGTGGCACGCGCCTCGGATCCTGGTGCTCGGCGCCGGCGGGGCCGCCCGCGGCGCGCTCGCCCCGCTGCTCGGGCTCGAACCTTCCACGTTGCTCATCGCCAATCGAACGCCCGAGCGCGCCGCGGCGGTCGCCCGCGAGTTTGCGCACCTCGGTCACGTCGCGGCCGGTTCGTTCGAGGCGGTGGCGCGCGAGGCGCCGTTCGACCTGATCGTCAACGCGACCTCGGCGAGCCTCAAGGGCGAGCTGCCGCCGATCGCCGCGAGCGCGATTAGCCCCGGCACCGCGTGTTACGACATGGCGTATGGCGTCGGCGAGACACCGTTCACGCAGTGGTCACGACGGTGCGGCGCGGGCGTGGTAGCGCAGGGGTGGGGCATGCTCGTGGAACAGGCGGCCGAGGCGTTCGAACTGTGGCGCGGCGTGCGGCCCAGGACGGCGCCCGTGCTGCTGGCCCTGCGGGCCCAGGCCGAGGCTGAAGGATAGGGAGCTCTATTTCTCCTTGTTTGCCGCGTACTCCTGCTTGAGCCGCACGTAGTCGGCCGCCATCTTCGGGATCCGTGTGCGCTCCTGCGCGGTGATCTCGCGGCTGCGGCGCGCGGGGCTGCCGACGTAGAGGAAACCCGATTCCAGCGTCTTTCCCGGCGTGACGATGCTGCCCGCGCCGACGATCACGTCGCTCTCCACCACCACGCCGTCGAGCACAATCGCGCCGATCCCGACCAGCACCCGGTCGTGGATCGTGCAGCCGTGCAGCGCCACCTTGTGCCCGATCACGACGTCCTCGCCGATCAGCGTCGGCCAGCCGGCATCGTTGCCCGGGTGAGGTCGCGAGACGTGGATGATCGAGGCATCCTGCACGTTGCTGCGGGCGCCGATCCGAACCTGGTTGACGTCGCCGCGGATCAGCACGAACGGCCACACGGAGACGTCCGCACCGAGTTCGACGCGACCGATGACCTGGGCCGTTTCGTCGACCCACGCTCCGGCGCCGAGGGTGGGCTGGATGCCGAGATACGAGCGGATCGCCATGACCAGACGCACGCTTTACGGAGAAAACCGGGCTGCAGTGTAGACGCTCGGGCCCGCCGGACGGCAAGCTTCGCGCCGCGGGCGCGGCCCGTGCCGACATTCCAGGGAGTCGTCGATGCTCGTGGTGACACTGCTGTTCCTCGCGCTGCTGATCGTGGCAGCCGTGTACTTCGTCCGCATCTACAACGGGCTGGTCGCGCTGCGCGAGAACGTGCGCAAGGCCTGGGCCAACATCGACGTGCTGCTGACGCAGCGCCACGACGAACTCCCCAAGCTGGTCGAGACCTGCAAGCGCTACATGCGCTACGAGCAGGAGACGCTCGAGCGCGTCATGCAGGCGCGCTCGGCCGTTTTCGCGGCGCAAGGTCGGGGCGACGTACCGGCGCTGGGCGCCGCCGAAGACCAGCTGCGGCAGGGCCTGGGCCGGCTGTTCGCACTGGCCGAGAACTACCCCGACCTCAAGGCCGACCAGGGCTTTCGCCACCTGCAGACGCGCATCACCGAGCTCGAGGAGGCGATCGCCGACCGTCGCGAGCTTTACAACGAGTCCGTGAACCTCAACAACATCCGGCTGCAGACGTTCCCGGACCTGATCGTCGCGCGCATGTTCGAGTTCAAGCAGGCCGCGCTGCTCGAGTTCAGCGAGGACCAGAAGCGCGACGTCGACCTAGGGAAGCTGTTTGGCTGACGACGATCTCTGGTTCGGCCTGCTGACGCTCGCGGTCGCGGTCGTCGCGGGCGCCGCCGCAGCGCTGCGCTCGATCAGGATCGCGCGGATGATCGAGGACACGCCGACGTCGCGCGTCCGGTCGGCCGCCCAGGGCTACGTCGAGCTGTCGGGACGGGCGCTGCCGTTGCCGGACACCCGCAACCTCGCGCCGCTCACGCAGCGTCCGTGCGTCTGGTGGCGGTACCGCATTTCGAAGAAGGTCGAAAGCGGCAGCGGCAAGCACCGGCGCCAGCGATGGCAGACGGTGGCGTCGGGTCGATCATCGGTCCCGTTCCTGCTCGATGACGGAACGGGCACCTGCATCGTGAAGCCGGACGGCGCGGAAATCGTCACGACCGAAACGACCACGTGGTACGGCAGTACTCCGTGGCCGACCGAAGGTGGACCGGGCGGGCGCAACGCCGCGACCTGGCTGCTGTCGAGCGGTCGCGACTACCGGTACGTCGAAGAACGCATCTACGAGCACGAGAAGGTGTACGCGCTCGGGGATTTCCGCTCGAGCGTCGCGAACGGGGTACACGACGTCCAGGCCGAGCAAGCGGCGCTGTTGTCGGAGTGGAAGCAGGACCAGCCGGCACTGCTCCGGCGTTTCGACGAGGACGGCGACGGTCGAATCGGCCTCGACGAATGGGACACGGCGCGCGACGCCGCGCGTCGCACCGTGTACGAACGGCAGGCGACCCGGCCGCCGCGCGAGGCGTTGCACGTCTTGTGCAAGCCCGACGGTCAGCTTTACCTGCTCGCCGCGCTGCCGCCCGGCGACCTCGTGCGACGCTATCGGCGCAAGGCCGGTTGGTCCTTCGTCGCGTTCGTGGCCGCGGTCTACGCGCTCGGCTGGCTGATCCAGGAAGCCTTCGGGTGACCGCGCCGCGCCGCTAGAATGCGGCGATGGACAATCCGCTGCTGCACGAAGGACCCCTCCCCCGTTTCGACGCGATCCGCACGGCGGACGTCGAGCCCGCCATACGCGAGGTCCTCGGCGAAAACCGGCGCCAGCTCGAGGCGCTGCTCGACTCCGGCGCGTCGGGCTGGGATGGCATCGTGGCGCCGATCGAACGCATGCAGCACCGTCTCGCGCGCACGTGGTCACCGGTCGGCCACCTGAATGGCGTGCTCAACACGGACGAATTGCGTGCCGCGTACAACGTCTGCCTGCCGCTGCTCACGGCGTACCACACCGAGTTCGCGCAGGACGAGCGACTCCATGATGCCTATCGGCGAGTCGCCGAGACCGAGTACGACCGGCTGCGTCCAGACCAGCGCCGGTTGCTCGACAATGCGCTGCGCGACTTCCGCCTTGCCGGCGTGGCGCTCGACCCGGAGCGCAAGCAGCGGTTCAAGGCACTGATGGAGCGTCTCGCCAGCGCACAGTCGAAGTTCGACGAGAACGTGCTCGACGCCACGAATGCATGGTCGCGCGCCGTCACGGCCGAGGCTGGACTCGCCGGGCTGCCGGAGGCGGTGAAGGCTCGCGCACGAGCCGACGCGCAGAAAGAGGGGCGCGAGGGCTGGTTGTTCATGCTCGATGCGCCCAACTACCAGGCGGTGCTGACGCATGCCGAGGATCGCCAGCTCCGCCGGGATTTCTACGCGGCCTGGGTCACGCGCGCGTCCGAGCAGGGCGATCCCAGGTGGGACAACTCCGCGCTGATGGAGGAGATCCTCGCGCTGCGCCACGAGGCCGCGCAGCTCGTCGGGTTCGGCAATTTCGCCGAATATTCGCTCGCCACCAAGATGGCGAACGATCCGCCGGAGGTGCTCGAATTCCTGCGACGGCTGGCGCGCCTCTGCAAGCCCGCGGCGTTGCGGGAGTTCGCCGAGCTCGAGGCGTTTGCGGGGCGACCGCTCGAGGCCTGGGACGTGGCATTCTACGCCGAGCGCCTCAAGCGTGAGCGGCTCGCCGTATCCGAAGAGGAGCTACGCCCCTACTTCCCGCTCCCGCGCGTGCTCGAAGGCCTGTTCGCGGTCGCCGAGCGTCTCTACGGCATCCGGATTGCAGCGCGCGCGGGCGTCGCTGTCTACCATCCCGACGTCACCTACTACGACATCCTCGACACGGATGGCGCCCGCCGCGGTGGCTTTTTCCTCGACCTGTACGCGCGGCCGAAGAAGCGCAGCGGCGCCTGGATGGACGAGTGCGTCGGGCGAATCGCCCTCGGTGAAACGAGCGCCTTGCCGGTCGCGTACATGGTCTGCAATTTCACGCCACCGACATCGCCGCGGCCCTCACTGCTCACGCACTACGAAGTGCTGACGATGTTCCACGAGTTCGGCCACGGCCTGCACCACATGCTGACTCGCGTCGACTTTCCGAGCGTGGCGGGCATCAACGGCGTGCCGTGGGACGCGGTCGAGTTGCCGAGCCAGTTCATGGAGAACTTTGCCTGGCGCGAGGAAGTGCTGCCGCTGATCTCGGGGCACGTCGAGACCGGCGAACCGCTGCCGGCCGAGGTGTTGCGCAAGCTCCAGGCGACGCGGTCGTTCCAGGCCGGCATGCAGTCGGTGCGCCAGCTCGAATTCGCGCTGTTCGACTTCCGCATCCACGCCGAGTATTCGCCGGGGCGCGACCGGGGCATCGCCGAGACGCTGCGCGAAGTCCGCGAGGAGGTCGCTGTCGTGAAGCCGCCCGCGTTCAACCGCTTCCCGCACAGCTTCCAGCACGTCTTCTCGGGCGGGTACGCGGCCGGCTACTACAGCTACAAGTGGGCCGAGGTACTGTCCGCCGACGCGTTCGGCGCGTTCGAGGAATCGGGCATCTTCGATACGGGCACCGCGCGACGGTTCCTGCACTCGATCCTCGAGCGGGGCGGCAGCCGTGACGCGATGGAGGCGTTCGTCGAGTTTCGCGGTCGCAAGCCGGAGCTGGAGCCGCTGCTGCGACAGCTCGGCCTTGCGGCATAGCGTCAGCGCCCACCGGGCAGCATGCCGTTCGGCATGGTGCGACCCCAAGGCACGTTCTGCCCGAGGACTGCCGAATACTCGCGTTTCGCCGAATGCCGTACGGCGGGTCGACTCGCTCCTCGTTTCGCAGGCGCGCTCGCGTAGAAGTGTGCGGCATGTCACATCGACAGGGCGCCACGACGGCTGAAATGGCCCGGCGACCACGCGCGGGTCGCCGCGAGTTTTGACATATAAGCAGGCGATTGCACTTGAAACCGCTGAATCGATCCGTTGTCGATTTTTTTGACTCTGGTATTTGCGTTTCAAGCGTCTAGACTCCGCCGGAAACAAGGACCGGCTCGACCGCCCGAACCCCGATGCAATTCCGACGCAGCGACTACGACGTCACGAACACCGTGCAGGTGAGTTCGCCGTCGTCCGTGCGCCACGCGGTCGAGGAACTGTTCCGCCAGACCTGGCCGGGGATGGCACTCGACCGGCTCACGCAGGCGTTCGGCGATTTCGAACGGCTCTTCACCGGCCAGTTCCCCGGCTACTTCGGCTGTGACACCGTCTACCACGACCTGCAGCACTCGCTGGACGACACGCTCGCCATGGCGCGGCTGCTGGCCGGCCACGACCGCACGCAGCCGCCCGAGCAGCGGCTCGGCCCGGACCGCGCGCTGCTCGGCCTCGTCGTCGCGCTGTTCCACGACTCGGGCTACATCCGCGAGGTCGACGACACGAAGCATCGCAACGGGGCGGAGTTCACCCGCACGCACGTCACCCGCGGCGCGCAATTCCTCGCGCGCTACATGCCGACGCTCGGGCTCGCGAACTGGGTGCCGGTGGCCACGCAGATCATCCACTTCACCGGGTACGAGGTGCCGTTCGGCGAAATCCGGCTCGACGACCCGCTCGACCGGCGCGTCGGCCACCTGCTCGGCACGGCCGACATGATGGCGCAGATGTCGGATCGCTGTTATCTCGAGAAGTGCCGCGACCGGCTCTACCCGGAGTTCGTGCTCGGCGGCGTCGCGCTCGGCCGCGAGAGCGGCGGCGACCTCAGGGTCACGTACGGCTCCGGCCTCGACGTGCTGCGCCAGACGCCCAGGTTTTTCGAGGAGACGATGCGCACGCGGCTCGACGGGGAGTTCGCGGGTGCATATCGCCACGTCGAGCCGCTCTACGGGGGTCGCAATCCTTACATGGAGACGATCGAGCGGAACCTGCAGCACCTCGACAAGGTGCTGGCCACCGGCAACTGGTCGCTACTGCGCCGGTCGCCGCCAGTGTTCACCTGGGAAAAGAACCCGATCCAGAACGTGCGGTCGCTCGTCATCGACCACCTCCGGACGGCGGTCGACCCGGCCTGACGCCGCCGGCCGACGGCGCCGCCGCCGATTGCTTTCCCGGCGGTTTGCTGTTGCACTTGCCGCGTCGGACGGCGCGACACGGAGAGTCCCATGCGAACTCTGATCGTCTCGGCTGCAGCATTGTTCGTCGCAGGCTGTGCGTCCCAACCGCAGGACGCGGCGGGCGGCAAGACACTGGCCGCGACGCCGGCGGCCGCCGCCGCTTCGACGCGCAACCCTTACCCCGGATACAAGCGCAAGCAGAAGGACGGCCGCGTCGTCTATTGCAAGAAACTGTCGCGGCTGGGCACGAACTTCGTGGACGAGTACTGCATGAGGCCTGACGAACTCGACCGGCTCGAGGACCGTGCGCAGGAGGACCGCGAGCAGTTCCGCCGCAACCAGACGGTCTGCGGTGTGGGACCGTGCGGCGGCAGCTAGGCTCGCACTGCCAGTCGGTCGAGCAGCGCAGACACGTCCGTCGCCACCTGCAGCAGGTCGCGCGAAGCCGGTGAGATGAACCCGTCCGTGTTCGCGCGATCGAGAAAGCGCACGAGCTCGTCGTAGTAACCCGCGACGTTCAGCATGCCGCAGGGCTTGCGCTGCAGCCCGGCCTGCGTCCAGCTCCAGGCTTCGAACAACTCGTCGAGCGTGCCCACGCCGCCCGGCAGCGACAGGAACGCGTCGGCCAGCTCGCCCATGCGCTGCTTGCGGTCCGCGAAGCTCGCAACGATCTCCAGTGCGTCGAGACCCCGGTGCGCCACTTCGCGTTCGTGGAGGAACCGCGGGATCACGCCGACCACGCGCGCGCCGGCCGCGATCGCCGCATCGGCCACGACCCCCATGAGGCCGATGTGTCCGCCGCCATAGACGAGCGTCCAGCCGCGCCGGCCTAGCTCGGCGCCGACCTGTCGCGCCGCGGCGGCGTACTCGGGTTTCGCGCCGACACCGGCGCCACAGAACACGCAGAGCGCGAAGTCCATCAGCGGGAGGCCCAGGGTCCGGCGTGCATGCCGCGGTCGCTCCGTCCCTAGCGCGCCGCCGTCGCGACCAACCGTGCGTAGAACTCGCACAGCCGCCGCAGGTTGTCGAGCGTCAGGTGCTCGTTGGTGCCGTGGATCATCGGCAGCTCGTCGAGCGCGACGACGATCGGCTGGAAACGATAAATGTCCGTGGCCACTCCGACCATGTGCCGGCTGTCCGTGGTTGCGGTCACCAGCCCCGGCACGACGGGCAGGCGGCCGCCGTCCGCAGCCAGCGTCGCGAGCAGGCGATACGCCTCCGACTCCGTCGACGACACCGGCGCCGGGTCGTAGGCGACGCCTCCTTCCCATTCGAGCTCTACGGCGAGGCCGTCGGTCGCGTGGCGTGCGCGCTCCATGACCTCGGCAGCGGTGTCCTGCGGCGCGATGCGGTAGTTGATCCACGCCGCGGCGTCCTGCGGCAGCACGTTTTCCTTCGGACTGCCGCGCAGCATCGTCGGCGCGATGGTCG
>JAJTCR010000048.1 GCA_021325695.1 Steroidobacteraceae bacterium
GCCCACCGCGAGCCAGTCGGTGCGCGCCATGCGTTCCCGCACGCGCAATGCGTGAGCAGGGAACTCCGGCCCCGCCTCCGCCGGCGTGCCCGTCCGAGTGAGCACCTGCTCGACCACGGCCGTGATCGCGCGCCCGATGCGCGGCGTCTCGTCGGGCCGGAGCTGTGCGATGCGACTGCCGGCGTAGACCGCGAGGTCGGACAGGCAATCGAGCCAGAGTTGCCACTTGGCAACGTTGATCGAGACGACGAACGCGTCGTCGTCGAACAGTTCCGGGTAACGCATGCCCGCCCGCGTCTGCAGGTAGCCGTAGAGCGAGGTCTGCGCGAGGAAACTCGCACGTTCGTCGAGAAACCGGGCCAGCGCCGCCGTCGAGTCGATCGGTCCTTCGAGCGCCTCGCGCCGCATCCCCACGTAGGAGCGCAGCGTCGCCCAGAGATCGGCCAGCCGCCACGGTGACCGCGGCGCAACGGCGGGTCGCCCGGGCTCGCGTCGGACGACGCGTCGAAACCAACGCGGCTTGTGATCTTCGGGCACGGGCCTCGGCTCGCGGGATGCGCTTGCCAGTATAGGCGGGCCGCGCGTGCCGTTGCGTCGGCCGCCGGGTGGCGCGTCGGTCCGTGCCGGCCGCTATGATGCCACCATGAACAGCGCCCTGGCCGACGTCGAGCGATTCCTCGCCGCCACGCCGCCGTTCGACCTGCTCGACGCTCCGCTCCGCGCGCGCGCGGCTGCCTCGATCGAAATCATCTACCGGCGCAGCGGCACGGTGCTGCTCGAGATCGGCACGGTCAATGCGACGCTGTACCTCGTGCGCCGCGGCGCGGTCGAGGCGCACGACGAGGCGGGCAACCTCGTCGACCGCTACGGCGAAGGCGAGACGTTCGGGGTGCTCTCGGTCCTGACCGGCAAGCCCGTGCGCTTCCGGATCACGGCAATCGAGGACTGCCTGGTCTGGGGCCTGCCGCGCAAGGCGCTCGACGAACTGCGCTCGCGCTCGCCCGGATTCGAGACGTTCTTCATCCGCAGCATCGAGGAGCGCCTGATCGCGGCGACGCAGCCGCGCGCCTCGACGGGCCAGACGCTGTTCATGACGCCGATGGGCGAGCTCGCGCGCGGAGAGCTGGTCGCCGCAGCCCCGGAAACCACGATCGCAGCGGCGGCACGGACGATGTCGCGGCACGGAGTGTCGTCGCTGCTGGTCACCCAGGGCGAGCAGGTGCGCGGCATCGTGACCGACCGTGACCTGCGCAACCGCGTGCTCGCGCAGGGACGCGACCCGGCCGAACCCGTCGCGACGATCATGACGCACGACCCGTTGACGCTCGATGCCTCGAGCCCCGTTTTCGAAGGCATCCTCGCGATGGTCGGCCGCGGCATCCACCACCTGCCGCTCACGCGCGAAGGACGCGTCTTCGGCATCGTCACGACGCGCGACCTCATGCGGCTGCAGACGCGACACCCGCTGTACCTCGCGGCACAGGTCCAGAAGGCCGGCTCGGTCGCGGCGCTGGTGGAGACCTGCCGCGAGATCCCGCGCCTCTTCGAGCTGCTGGTGGCCTCGGGGATGCGCGCGGAGCAGGTGCCCAGGGTGCTGACCACGCTCAGCGACGCCGTTACGCGCCGGCTGCTCGGGCTGGCCGAGCAGCAACTCGGCGTGCCGCCCGCACCCTATGCGTGGCTCGCCTTCGGCTCGCAGGCGCGCGGCGAGCAGAGCCTGCGGACCGACCAGGACAACGGACTCGTCTACGGCGACGAAGCACCGCCGGAAGCGGCGCCGTATTTCGCGGCGCTGGCGAGCATCGTCTGCGACGGGCTCGACGCCTGCGGCTATCCGTACTGCCCGGGTCGCGTGATGGCGACCATGGACGAGTGGCGACAACCGCTCGCAGGGTGGCTCGCGCATTTTCGCCACTGGGCGTCGCTGCCCGATCCGGAAGCGGTGCTGCGCGCCAGCATCTTTTTCGACCTGCGAATCGTGCACGGCGAGGCCGCGCTGGGCGCGCAACTCGGCGAGGCGCTCGCGGCGACCGGCAGCGGTATGGGCAAGAGCGTGTTCCTCGCGGCGCTGGCACGCCAGGCCGCCCGTTACGACGTGCCGCTCGGCTTCTTCCGCCGCTTCGTGCTCGAAAGTCGGGGCCAGCACCGCGAGACGCTCGACCTCAAGGCCAGCGGCCTGATGCCATTGACCGACCTCGTCCGCGTGCGGGCGCTGCAGGCCGGCATCGCCGCGCCGGGCACGCTGGCCCGCATCGCGACGCTGGTCGAGGCCGAGCGGCTGAGCCGCGCCGATGCCGACCGGCTCGCGGGCGCGCATGACCTGCTCTCCGGGCTTCGCGTGCGGCTGCACGCCGAACAGGTGCGGCGCGGCGAGTCGCCGCACAATCACCTCGACCCGGCCATGCTCGGACATGCCGAACGCGCGGCGCTCAAGGACACGTTCCTCGTCATTCGCGAGGCACAGCGCGGTTTGCTGCTGGATTTCCCGACATGAACGTCTGGCAGCGCCTGCGGCTGGCCCGCGCACGGCGTGCCAGCCGTCTGCCGCTGCAGCAGCGGCTGCTGCAACAGGCGTCGCTCCCGTCGCCCGGCGCCCGCGTTCGCGAGCTCGAACTGATCGCGCTCGATTTCGAGACGACCGGGCTCGACGCGCAACGGGACCATGTGATCGCGGCCGGCTGGGTCCGCATCGTCGGCGACCGGATCGTGCTCGCGAGCGCGCGCGAGCTGCGCGTGCGCACGAACCGCCCCGAGGGCGTCGGACAGAGCGCCGTCATCCACGGGATCCTCGACAGCGACCTCGATGACGGCGTCGACGCGCGGACGCTGGTCGAGACGCTGCTGCCGGACCTGGGCGGTCGTGTCGTGGTCGCGCACGCGGCCAGGATCGAGCGTGCGTTCCTCGGCCGCCTGCTGCGCGGGCTCGGCGGCGTGCCGGTACCGAACGCGTTTCTCGACACGATGTCGATCGAGCGGCGCCTGCTCGAAGCCGGCGGCGTTCGGCCTCGGGAACAGCACGACGACCTGTCGCTCGACGCGTGTCGGCGGCGTCGCGGCCTGCCCGGGCACGCGCACCATTCCGCGGCCGCCGACGCCGTGGCCTGCGCGGAGCTGCTGCTCGCGCAACTCGCGCACTTTGGCGCCGCCGGACACGTCCGGCTCTCGGACCTGCGCTGAGCCGGCCACGGTGCAGCCGAGCTGCCCGATCACGCCGCGAGGCCCGAGCTGCGTTACGATCCAGCCGGAAGCGAGGAGGAAACGATCGAATGGCCAGGGGCGAATGCAACTGCGGCGCGGTTCAATTCGAGATCGACGCGGATCTTCCGGGCATCTTCATGTGCCACTGCTCGATCTGTCGCCGCAACACCGGGAGCAACGGCATCGCCGTCGTCGTCTTTCCCAAGGAGCAATTCCGGTGGGTCCGCGGTGCGGAGCTGATCTCCACGTGGAAGAAGCCGGGCACGGACTGGCAAACCTGGTTCTGCAGCGTTTGTGGCTCACCGGTCCCGGGTGAGAACGACGCGACGAGGATGTTCGCGCCGGCAGGCTCGCTCACGCAGGGAGGCGAGGCGCTCAAGGTCCTTCACCACATCTGGGTAGGCTCGAAAGCGCCCTGGGACGAGATCGGCGACGCGGGCAAGCAGCACGCCGAGGCATTCCGTAGCTGAGAACCCTGGCTACGCGACGCCCGGTTTTGGCACGTCGCGTCCCCACGGATCGCGCTGCGGACGCCGCTACAACCGGTCCGTGTCGCGGATGAACCCGACGAGGTCGTCGCGGAACTTCTGCATCGACGGGCCGTGGACGTACATCATGTGGCCCGCGTCGTAGTACTTCACGTGGATGCGATTGCGCGCCTCGGGCGTCACGTCGAGGTGTTCGAGGTCGATCTTCATCGCGAGGAATGGCGTCGCCAGGTCGTACCAGCCCTGCTGCACCAGCAGGTGCAGGCCAGGATTCATCGTCATCGCGAGCGCGAGGTCCGGCACCGTGTTGGGGACGGGCGACATCCATCCGGTGTTGCCCGGCTGCTCGTGTTCCCAGCTCCACTCGATGTCGAAGGCCGAGACCTGGTACTCCTCGTCGCGCCCGAATTCGAGTTCGTGGTGCAGGTAGCTCAGGAACGCCGACGTGTACGCGGGGCCGATCGCCGGGAAGAACGGGTCGTAGTCCATTTCGGCCGCGAGCGGGTTCACGGAAGGACCGATGTAGCGCGAGTCGATGCGACCGGCGATCAGCCGGTCGCCGCGCTTCAGCTCCTGCAGGAATTGCGTGTGCGTCACGCGCAGGTCTGCCCGCTCCCAGTAATCCGCGGTCGTGCCCGTGTAGCGGGCGAGCTTGGCCGCCACCGCTTTCTTGTCCGCTTCCGGCAGCACGTAACCCTTGGCCAGCGCAGGCAGGTATTCCTCGCGGGCGAAGCGCTCGACGTCGGCCATGTACTGTTCGATCGTCGGGGGCTTGTCCTGGACCAGTCCGTGGTACCAGGCGGTCGCCGCGAGCGTCGGGAAATACGCGACGTGCGCACTGTCGATCCCGGCGCCGTCGATGCCCGTCTCGGCGTTGAGGAACGGCGAGACGATCACGAGGCCGTTCAGGTTCATGCCCTGCTCGGCCTGCAGGTGATAGGCGAGCCCGGCCCCGCGCATGCCGCCGTAGCTTTCGCCGAGCACGTACTTCGGCGAGCCCCAGCGTCCGTTCTCGGACACGTAGCGCTTGATGAACTGGGCGACCGAGCGGATGTCTTCGTCGACGCCGTGGAAGTCCTCGGGCTTGGCCTCGCCAAGCGGCTTGCTGAACCCGGTGCCGACCGGATCGATCATCACGACGTCGGTCACGTCGAGCGGCGAATAGGCGTTGTCGACGATCTGGGCGGGCGGCGGCGACGCATATCCCGGATCGTTCACCACCGCGCGTCGGGGGCCCATGATCCCCATGTGCAGCCAGATCGACGACGAGCCCGGGCCACCGTTGAACGCGAAGGTCACCGGTCGCCGTGAGCGGTCCTTGATGCCGTCCAGCGTGTACGCGGTGTAGCCGAAACGCGCGATCGGCTCGTCGTCCTTGTCCTTGAGAATGTACCAGCCTGCCGTGGCCGTGTACTTGACGGTCTTGCCGTCGAGCGCGATCTGGTGCTTCGTCACCGACGCGGCCGGCACCGGTTCCGGCTTCTCGGTCTTGGTCTTCGTCTCGGCTTCGTCCTTTTCGGACTCGTCCTCCGCCGCGCGTAATGGTCCCGCGGCTGCCATCATCATCACCAGCAACGGGGCGAGGGCGAAGGTAGGACTCAGGGCACGCATGCTCGGTCTCCGGCGGCAGGCACAAAGGCGGCGATGCTCGTCTGAAACGGCGTGCGCTGCAACTGTCGATTGGGGCGTAGGGCCCGGCGGTCAGGTCGCCGGCGGCGACGGGGACTGCAGCAGCCGCGCGAGATGTTCGAGGTCGACCGGTTTGGTGACGTGATGATCGAACCCCGCTTCCAGCGCGCGCTTGCGGTGTTCCTCCTGGCCCCAGCCGGTCAAGGCGATCAGTTCGATGCGGCCGAGGGCCGGGTCCTGGCGCAACAGGCGCGCGACGTCGTAACCGCTCAGGTCGGGTAGACCGAGGTCCAGCACGGCGACCTCGGGCCGGAACTCGTGCGCCACCTCGATGGCCGGCCGCCCGGCATAGGCGACGCGCACGTCGTGCCCCTCCAGGCCCAGGAGCAGGGCGAGGCTGTCCGCCGCGTCGCGGTTGTCGTCGACGAGCAAAATGCGCCGCCCGGCGGGCTCTGCAGCGGAAACGCGAATCTCTGCTGGCATCGACGGGTCCTCCGACGTGGGCACGCACGGCAGCGTAACCGTAAATTCACTGCCGTGTCCCGGTCCAGCGCTGTGCGCCGCGACCGTGCCGCCGTGCAGTTCGACGAGTCCCTTGACGAGTGAAAGCCCGATGCCGAGGCCGCCCTCGCTGCGACCCCCGGTGCCTTCCACCTGCTCGAACATCTGGAACACCCTCTCGAGCGATTCGGGCGGGATGCCGATGCCCGTGTCCCGGACCGTGATGTCGACGACCGCGCCACGCGTACGTGCGGTCAGCGTGATTTCGCCGCCGGGGTCGGAGTAGCGGGCCGCGTTGGTGAGCAGGTTCGAGATCACCTGCGCGAGGCGCACGGGGTCGACATCGAGCATCGGGACCGGGCGCGCGACATCGACCACCAGGCGGTGTTGCCGCACGTCGATCAGCGGGCGCGCGACCTCGACCGCCGTGTCGACGATGGCGTCGAGGCGCATCCATTGCCGGCGCAGCTCGAGCTTGCCGCGCGTGATGCGTGCCACGTCGAGCAGGTCGTCGAGCAACGCGCTCATGTGCGTCACCTGCCGCTGGATGACCTGGCGTGCCCACCCGATCTCGGCCGCGCCCGCCTGCCGCGAGCCGAGCAGGTCGGCGGCGCTGCGGATCGGCGCCAGCGGATTCCGCAACTCGTGCGCGAGCGTGGCGATGAAACGGTCCTTCTTGCGATCGGCCTCGCGCAACGCTTCCTCGGCTTCGCGTCGCGGCGTCACGTCCATCGTCAGACCCTGCAGCCGGGTCAGGGCGCCGTACTCGTCGAACTCCCCGACCGCGCGCTCGTGCAGCCACACGACCCTGCCGTCCGGCCGGCGCGAGCCGTAGGTCGTCTCGTACATCGGTCGCGCGGGCGAGAGTCCCTGGACGAGTTGCTGCAGCCGAGGCCGGTCTTCGGAGAGCACGCGCTCGAAAAAGCTCGCGCCGGACTCGGTCACGAACGGCGCGATGATCTGTTCGGGGTCCGCGCGCACCACCTGGTCCTGGCGCGGGTGAAAGTCGAACGTGAAGCCGCGCCCCGCCGCGAGCGCATCGAGCATGCTGCGCTCGCTGATCAGCGCGCGGTCGCGTGCGCGGCGCTGCTGCTCCATCACGACCGCGAGCGTCAGCGTCCAGAGCGAGCTCACGAACAGGAACGCCTGCGCAGTGTCGACGCTGCCACGGAAGATGCCGCCGCCGTGACCGACGCGCCACACCACGACCAGCGTGATCGCGAGCAGCGCGACGTACGTCCAGGCCGGCTCGCTGCGCGCCGCGACCAGCAGGATCAGCGGGTGGACCAGCGCGAGCAGCATCAGCATCGACAGCAACTCGCCGCCTTCGATCCGGTACGTGACCATGACGTAGGTCAACGCGACGATTCCGAGCAGCGTCAGGAACGTCATCTTGCTGTCGCGCCAGGCGCGCTCGAACCATGCGCGCCGTTTCGTGCCGAGCGCGATGACGGCCGGGGCGATCGTCAGCACGCCGAGGCCCCGCGTCCGGATCCACATGCCCCAGAGGTCGACGAACTCGCTGCGGGCATCGGCGAAGACCACTAACGCGGTGGAGCCGAAGGCCCCGCCGACCACCACCGTGACCGCCACTGCGGCGATGAACCGGACTGACTGCGACAACGCCTGCAACTCGACGCGGGGCCCGATCCAGTGTTCGAGCAACCAGCCGAG
>JAJTCR010000049.1 GCA_021325695.1 Steroidobacteraceae bacterium
GGTGTTGCTGCTATTGCACCAGGCATTCTTCTTCGCCGTCCGCGTGGACGGTCTTGCTCGGCGAGATGCGTTCTTCGTAATGCTCGACGTTCGTGACGTCGTACCGCGTCCCGACCGTCCCACCGGGCGGTTCTTATGTAAAGTCCTGGATTCGCCTGTGATGGGTCGGCGCGGTCACGCTCGGTCACAAAAAAAGCCGCCCCGGCGAACTGGGGCGGCTTCCTGCGACGGGATGGATTCTGTGCCGGCGCTTAGCGGGTTTCTTTCGCGACCAGGGCGTTGACCACTTCGAACAGCTTGTCCTCGCCGCCCGCCATGCTCACGTCGGTCACGTACTTGCCGTTGACGACGATCGTCGGCGTGCCCGTGATCTTGTACCGACGGTTGAGGTCCTCGGCCTTCGCGACCTTGCTGTCCATCGCGAAACTCGCGAAGGTCTTCTGGAAATCCGCCTTGCTGACGCCGCGCGAGGTGAAGAACGCCTCGATCTTCTCGGGCGCGTCGAGCCGGTTGCCCTTGACGTTGATCTCGCGCCAGATCTCGGGGTTCAGGTTCGGCTTGCCCAGCAGCTCCATCGTGTAGAACACGCGGGCATGCGTCTTGAGTACGCTGTTCCACGTCGCCGGCAAACGGACCAGCTCGGCGTTGGCTGGGCGGCCGTTGCGGTTCCAGGCTTCGAGTTTCGGCTCGAGCAGGTAGCAATGCCCGCAGGCGTACCAGAACACCTCGACGACCTCGACCTTGCCGGGCGCGACATTGGTGGGCTGCGCGGGCTGCAGCACCTTGAAGTTGACGCCCTGCTGCAACTGGACCGCGCCCATGGCGCTGGCGGCGGCCGCGAGCAGCGCGCAGCCCAGGAAAGCTTGCCGGAATCGGGAAACGACGGTTCGCGTATTCATGGTGGCTACTGACTCGCGTTGCCCGGCTTGGTTCAACGCAGGCCCTGCAGGTAGGAGGCGAGCGCGTCGATCTCCGCCTCGGTCAGCCGCGACGCGACCGAGCGCATCATCGTGTTCGGATCGGTTGCGCGCGTCCCGGCCTTGTAGGCGCGCATCTGCAGCGCCGCGTACGTCGCGTGCTGGCCGCCGATGCGCGGATAGCCCGCTCCCGCGATGCCTGCTCCCGCAGGACCGTGGCAACCGGCGCAGGCCGGCACGCCACGGGCCGCGTCGCCGCCGCGGTACAGCTTCTCGCCGAGCCTGAGTTTCGACGGCTCGGTTTCGCCGGTCGGTCGCGGGGTCTGGGCCTGGAAGTAGACCGCGAGGTCGTCCATGTCCTGGTCCGACAGGATCATGGCCATCGGCATCATCAACGGATTGTTGCGGTCGGCCGCCTTGAAGTGCTTCAGCTGCTTGACGATGTAGCTCGAATGCTGACCGGCGAGGTTGGGCCACTCGGGGTTCGCACTGTTGCCGTCCATGCCGTGGCAGGCCACGCAGGTCGAGGACTTGGCCTGGCCGGCCTCCTTGTTGCCGGCCGCTGCGGCACTGGCGCTGCAGCCGAGCGCGACGAACAGGCCCAGGGCGGCGACGAACTTCGCGGTCATATTTTGAAACCACTCCGAAAACGGTCAGTCGGGCGCCCGCGTGGGATGGGCGCAGAAATGCCCGGCGGCACTGCTGAGAACCGGCCGGGCAAGCCGCAAATTGTACACTAAGGCCCTTTCGCGCATGGACCGGCGGCGGCGCCGGCGAGCACTCCGCATGGCTGCGTACGCCCACGTTCGTTTCCTCACGAGCGCCAACAAACTCGACCAGCTGCCGCCGGACGCGGGCTCGGAGGTTGCGATCGCCGGGCGATCCAACGCGGGCAAGTCGAGTGCGATCAATGCGATCGTGCAGCGCAAGGGCCTCGCGCGCACGAGCAAGAGCCCGGGGGCGACGCGGCTGCTCAACTTTTTCGAGCTCGAACCCGCCCGTCGCCTCGTCGACCTGCCGGGTTACGGTTTCGCCAAGGTGTCCGGCGACCTGCGCGCACACTGGGGCACGCTGCTGCAAGGTTACTTCGCGAAGCGCAAGGCGTTGCGCGGCACGATCGTCGTGATGGACGTGCGTCATCCGCTCACCGAGCACGACTGGAGCATGCTCGAACTCGCCTCGACGCGACAGCTCCCGGTCCACGTCTTGCTTACGAAAGCGGACAAGCTCGGGCGCGGCGCGGCCGCGAATGCACTGCAGGCCGTGCGGCGCCAGTTGCCCAGCGGCGCGGCGATCACGGTGCAACTGTTCTCGGCGCTCGCGGGCACTGGCCTGGCCGAAGCGCGCGGTGCGCTCGAGCGCCTGCTCGACGGGCGGGGAATAAAAGAAACCCCGGCGGGACCAGCGGATCCGGCCGGGGCAAGTAAACCCGGTATTGGGGGATGACCGGGCACACGTCGCGCCCAGGGAGGTAGGCCGACGCGGAGCGTCGTGGACGCTCGAAAAGTTAGAACGGGCGACCCCGCGAAAGTTCCCAGCGCGGGGCCGCAGTCCTCAACGTGCTGCCCGGGCCGCTTCAGGCCCTTTTCGGTTCAAGTACTTACGTTTACAGGAACGTCCAGGTCACGCCCAGAGAGACCATGTCCACCGTGTCGGCGTCCGAAATGTCGAACTGCTCGTACTCGGCGCGAACGCCCAGGCTCCAGACCCGGAACTGGAGGCCCACGCCGTACGTGAGGTCCGTGCCGTCGTCGCTCGACTCGAGGTTGAACTCCGGCGCCGTGACGTCCGCGTTCCAGTCGATGGCCCCCACGCGGGCAAAGAGGTCGACCGGGCCGACCGGCAGGAAGCCCACGGCCGAAAGCGTAAACCCGTCCACGTCGGTCTCGATCTTGGTGCCGGCGACGCGGTCGTCACCGGAGCCGAGGTCGACGTAGTTCGCCTCGACGGCGAGCCAGTCCAGGAAGCGCCAACCGAGGATGGCCTTGTAGCCGGTGCTGTCGACGTCGAGCTCGAAGTCCTCGCCGGCTATCGAGTCCTCGAAGCTCACGCCGCTCTGGCCGACGCTCGCGCCGAGGTAGATGCCGTTGTCCGCCGCGAACGCGGGTGCGGTGAGAAGTCCGAGGGCCGCCGTGGCGGCCAGTGCGTTGGTCCTGCGCATGGTGGATCGCTCCTTGATCGGTGAATCAGTTGCCGAATTGCAGCCGGAAACCGATGCCGTAGCTGTCGGCGTCGTCGGCGAAGTCGCCTTACACATCGGTGATGAACCAGCGCGCCGCCACGCCGAAGGACGTGTCGTCGCCGGAATCGGAGAGGTCGACGTAGTTGATCGCGCCCTCGAGCTCCAACGCATCGACGGGTCGCGCGCGGATGCCGACGCCGAGCTCGTAGCCGTCGTCGTCCACGCCGGAATTGCCGAAGCCGCCCCCGGAGACCTCGAGTTCCGCCTCGGTGTAACCGAGCCTGCCGTACAGGTCCATGTTGTCCGCGAACGACCACGCGTAGCCGCCGCCGATCGCGTACTGCTGGACGTCGAAGTCGACGCCCGCCACCTTCACCCCCTGGTCGAGGTAGCGCGCGTAGAGGAACCAGTCGTCCGCGACTTCGAACGAGCCACGCAGCACGAAGCCGTCCAGGTCCTTGCCGACGCCGTCGAGGTCGGTCGTGACGTAGCCCAGGTCGACGTATGTGTAGCTGATGCCTTCAGCGTGGGCGGCGAGCAGCGGGCACAGGGCCAGCGAGGCGGCAACGAGACGCAGCAGGGATTTCCGCATTCCAAACTCCTTGTTCTCACAGGTAAAAAGTGATCAGGCGACCCGCCTCGTGGCTGCGCTCGGCTCCCGAATAGGACGGGGCACGGTCGAGCGAAGTTCGCAGCCGGCACGTGCGGGTTTGCAGAAATGACGAGCCCGCCACACGACGGGCCCGTCCACGACGCGACGGGCGTCAGAATTTCCAGATGAGGCTGGCCGAGATCAGGTCCACCGTGTCGGTGTCCTCGATGTCGAACGCCTGGTACTCGACCGTCATGCCGAGCGTATCGGTGAAGTCGAAGCCAGCGCCGACGCCCCAGGACAGGTCCTCACCGTCGTCGGTGCCGCTGATCTCGAAAGCATCGACGTCGGCCTCCCAGAAGACCATGCCGACCTTGGCAAAGACGCTGAACTGCTCGTTGATCGGGTAGGCGCCGCGCAACGAGGCGTTGAAGCCCGACATGTCGACTTCGACCCCACGGTCTTCGGCCGTGCCGCCGTCGAAGTACTCGAGCTCGGCCCCGACATACGGGTTGAACATCCAGCCGCCGAGCACCTTGAAACCGACGTCGTCGCCGCTGAAGCCGCCGATGTCCACGCCCATGCTGCCGACGCCCGCGCCGACGTAGATGCCGCCGTCCTCGGCCGCCATGGCCGGGGCGGCCAGCAACGCCGATGCGACTGCCGCACAGAAATATTTCTTCATTCTCGACTCCTTGGAAGCGGGGGCCGACACCGGGACCGGTGCCAGCCGGTCACCGGATTCGCCGCCCGATGCAAAAATGCTACAGCCGCGGATCGGTTGACAGCAGAGGGAAAATGCATAGCTGCGAGCCAGGTTGCATTGTAGCAACACGCGCTTGCAATCGCCCCTTGACTTGCTGCAGCGCAACGCGGCGAACCGACGCGGGCCGGAAGGAATGGCTGGAAACGCGGCCCGGGTCAGTGCGCCTCGTCCCAGTTGCGGCCAAGTCCCACTTCGACCCTGAGCGGAACCCGCAGCTCGGCCGCCGCGGCCATCAGGCGTCGAAGGTCGTGCACGAGGCCCTCGGCGCGGTCCTCGGCCACCTCGAGCACGAGCTCGTCGTGCACCTGCATGATGAGCCGGGTATGCGGCGCGCCGGCCAGCCAGCGGTGCACCTCGATCATCGCGCGCTTGATGATGTCGGCCGCCGTGCCTTGCATCGGTGCATTGATGGCACTGCGCTCCGCGTAGGCTCGCAGCTGCTGGTTGCGCGACCGGATCTCGGGCAGGTACAGCCGCCGGCCGAACACCGTCTCGACGAACCCCTGCTCACGCGCCATCTGGCGCGTTGCGTCCATGTACTGCTTCACGCCGGGATAGCGACGGAAATACAGTTCGACGTACTGCTGCGCCGCGCCACGTTCGATGCCGAGCTGGCGCGCCAGCCCGAACGCCGACATCCCATACATCAACCCGAAGTTGATGACCTTCGCTACGCGTCGCTGGTCCGGCGTGACCTGGTCGAGCGCGCCGCCGCAGAAGACCTCGGCGGCCGTGGCCTGGTGGATGTCGCGCTCCGAGGCGAACGCCTCGAGCAGGCCGGCATCACCGGACAGGTGCGCCATGATCCGCAGCTCGATCTGCGAGTAGTCGGCCGCGATCAGCACGTGGCCGGGCGGCGCGACGAAGGCCTGCCTGATGCGACGACCCTCGAGCGTCCGGATCGGGATGTTCTGCAGGTTGGGGTCGGTGGACGAGAGTCGCCCCGTCGCCGCCACCGCCTGGTGATACGAGGTGTGGACGCGGCCCGTGCGAGGATTGACCTGCTCGGGCAGCTTGTCGGTGTAGGTGGAGCGCAGCTTGGCGAGCCCGCGGTAATCCATGATCACGCGCGGCAGCTCGAATTCGCCGGCGAGCTCTTCCAGCACGTCCTCCGCAGTCGATGGCTGGCCCGACGGCGTCTTGCGTTTGACCGGGAGGCCGAGCTTGCCGAACAGCACTTCCTGCAGCTGTTTCGGGGATTCCACGTTGAAAGGCTGGCCCGCGATCTCGTGCGCGCGCCGTTCGAGCTCGACCAGGCCCCTGGACAGCTCCAGGCTCTGTCGCCTCAGCATCTGTGCATCCACGAGCACTCCGCAGTGCTCCATCTCGAGCAGGACCGGCACGAGCGGTTGCTCGGTCTCACGGTACAGCCGCGCGAGGCTGGGGCTCTCCTCCAGGCGCGGCCACAGCGTTCGATGCAGGCGCAGCGCGACGTCTGCCTCCTCGGCGGAGTACTCGCCGGCTGCCTCCACGGGCACGTCGTTGAACGTGAGCTGTTTCGTGCCCTTGCCCGCCACGTCCTCGAAAAGGATGGTTTGCAGGTGAAGGTAGAGTTGCGCCGCCGAATCGAGATCGTGTCGCGTCGCGGTGCTGTTGAGGACGTAAGACTCGAGCATCGAGTCGAAGCGGATGCCGCGCAGCTCGATCCCGTGGTTCCGCAGGACGTGCGCGTCGTACTTGAGGTGGTGGCCGACCTTGCCGCGGGCCTCGTCCTCCAGCAACGGCGCGAGAAGCCGCAGCACTTCCGCACGGTCGAGCTGCTCGGGCGCCCCGGGATAGTCGTGCGCGAGCGGCACGTATGCCGCGTGGCCGCTCTCGACGGCGAACGAGACGCCGACGATCACGGCCTGCATGTAGTCGAGCGAATTGGTCTCGGTGTCGAACGCGAACAGCTCGGCTCGACGCAGGACCTCGAGCCAGCGATTGAAGTGCTCCGGCGTCAGCACGAGTTCGTAATGGCGCCCGGGCGACCAGTCGCCTCGCGCATCCGCCGCCGGCATTTCGGGAGCGGGGGCCGGCGCGGGGGGCGGTTCGCCCGACTTGGTGTATTCGCCGCGCGAGACATCGACGCCCGCGCCCTGCGCCAGGTCCAGCGCCGCGGCGGGTCCGCCCGAATCCAGCCCCCTGAGCAGCGAGCGCAATTCGAGCCGGGTGTAAAGCCCGCGTAACGCCGCCACGTCGGGTTCGCGACGTCGCAGGTCCTGCGGCCCGAACGGCAGCTCGACGTCGCAGTGGATCTTCGCGAGCTCCCGCGAGAGCGCAAGGTCCGCCTGCGCGGCACGCAGGCTCTCGCCGACCTTGCCTTCGATCTCGTGCTGGTGTGCGATCAGGTTGTCGAGCGTGAAGTACTGCCCGAGCCACTTCGCGGCGGTTTTCGGACCGACCTTCGGCACGCCTGGGATGTTGTCCGAGCTGTCGCCGACGAGCGCGAGGTAATCGACGATCTGCTCCGGATAGACGTCGAACTTGACCTTGACGCCGGCGCGGTCGAGCGACGAATTCGTCATCGTGTTGACCAGCGTGATGCGGTCGTTGACGAGCTGCGCCATGTCCTTGTCGCTGGTCGAGATCAGCACCGGCACGCCGCTGTCGGCCGCGCGCAGCGCGAGCGTGCCGATCACGTCGTCGGCCTCGACGCCCGCAATGCGCAGCAGCGGCAGCCCCAGCGCCTCGACCGCGGCGATCAACGGCTCGACCTGTGCACGGAGGTCGTCGGGCATCGACGGCCGATGCGCCTTGTACTCGGCATAGAGGTCGTCGCGGAACGTCCTGCCCGGCGCGTCGAACACGACCGCGACGTGCTGCGGGTTCTGTTCCCGCAGCATGCGATGCAGCATGTTGAGGACGCCGAGTACTGCGCCGGTCGGCTCGCCGCGCGAATTGGATAACGGCGGCAGCGCGTGGAAGGCCCGGTAAAGGTATGACGAGCCGTCGACGAGGACGAGTGCGTTCGGCTCAACCACCGCGCGAGGATCCGGGGTTGCCGTCGGGCAGCGACGGGGGCGGCTGCCGGTCGTCCCTGGCCGGGGCCGGAGTGGCGGGAGGTTTGGGCGCACTCGGTGCCGCTTCGGTCGAAGGCGGCGTTGCGGCCCCTTCCGCCGGCGTCTGCTGCGGCCCGCGAATCACGACGTTGGTCGCGCGTTCCGGCAGTTCGAGCGGACCCTTGAGCCCGCACCCGGCCAGTACGAGCACCACCACGGACGTCGCGACGGAGCGAGTGGGGACGAACGTCATCCGCGACTCCGGAGCTTCTCCACGAGGTGGTCCGCTCCCTGTCCAGGCGCTTCGATCACGGACATGGTCAACCGCGACACGCAGGTGAGGCGACCGCCCTCGTCCTCGATACGGATGTCCCACACCTGTGAACGGGACCCGAGGTGGATCGGGCGGGCCGTGCCCGTCACGTGCCCGGATCGCGCCGAGCGCACATGATTGGCGTTGATCTCCTGGCCGACGCAATAAACCTTGGTGGTGTCCACGCAGAAATTCGCCGCGACGCTGCCCAGCGTCTCTGCAAGGGCAACGCTGGCACCGCCATGCAGCAGGCCGAACGGCTGGCGCGTCCGTTCGTCGACCGGCATCGACCCGCTCAGGAAGTCGGTTCCGATCGCGGTCAGTTCGATGCCGAGGTGGTGCGCCAGGTCGCCGCCGCTGCCGAACGTGCGCCGGGCGTCTTCAAGCGTGATCGGTGTGAACCAGATGCTCATGCGGGTCTCGCGGGGGAGCGGGCATTGTACGGGCGTGGAGAGGCTTCGAGTTTCTTGCCAATGGAATTTCCAGGTGTCTCCATTTTCCGGTGCACAGCCGGAAGCCGTCGGAAAATTGGGAGTGTCCCTATTTTTCGCGCCGAGGCACAATCGAATGTTGCAGAGCACAAAATCGTCGATGTCGGAGTAGACCATGCCTGATTACCGGCCACCGCTGCAGCAGATGCGCTTCACGATCGAGCACCTGGCGGAGTTCAGCGACGTGGCGGCGCTGCAGGCGTACTCGGGCGTGGATGCCGACACGATGGAGGCTGTGCTCGAGGAAGCCGGCAGGTTCGCCTCGACCGTGCTGGCACCGACCAACTGGCCGGGTGATCGGCAGGGCGTGAAGGTGGTGGACCGCGAAGTGCAGGTGCCCGCCGAGATCAAGGCGGCCTACGGGAAATTCTGCGAAGGCGGATGGCCGGGCATCGCCTCCAATCCCGAATTCGGGGGACAGGGCCTGCCCAAGACGATCGCGATTGCCTGCGACGAGATGTGGGCGGCGGCGAACGTGTCGTTCGCGCTGTGCCCGGAGCTTTCGCAGGGGGCGATCCTTGCGCTCGACCGACACGGCTCGGATGACCTCAAGCAGCGCTACCTCGCCAAACTCGTCGCGGGCGAGTGGACCGGCACCATGTGCCTGACCGAGCCCCAGGCCGGCTCCGATCTTTCCAGCCTGACGACCCGGGCCGAGCCGCAGGCCGACGGCAGCTACCTGCTGACGGGGCGCAAGATCTTCATCACCTGGGGCGACCACGCGATGACCGACAACGTGGTCCACCTCGTGCTCGCACGCCGGCCGGGCGCACCGCAGGGCACGAAGGGCATCTCGTTGTTTCTCGTCCCCAAGTACCAGGTGCGAGCCGACGGTACGCTCGGCGAGCGCAACGACGTCTACCCGGTGTCGGTCGAGCACAAGCTCGGCATCCACGCGAGCCCGACCTGCGTGCTGTCCTTCGGCGACCAGGGCGGCGCGCAGGGCTACCTCGTCGGCAAGGAGAACGAAGGGCTGGCCGCGATGTTCACGATGATGAACTACATGCGTCTCGGCGTGGGTGCGCAGGGCGTCGGCCTCGCCGACCGCGCCTACCAGGCCGCCGTGCAGTTCGCGCGCGAGCGCGTGCAGGGCCGTGCCCCCGGCGAGAGGGGGCGCGTCACGATCATCCGGCATCCGGACGTGCGTCGCACCCTGCTGCTGATGCGCTCGCTCACGCAGGCATCGCGCTCGATCTGTTACTACACCGCCTCGTGCCTCGACCGCGGCAACCACGGCGACACGCCCGAGAGCTCGGCCGCATGGCTCGCGCGCGGCGACCTGATGACGCCGATCGCCAAGGCGTTCGGCTCCGAAATCGGCCAGCAGGTCACCGAACTCGGCATCCAGGTGCACGGTGGCATGGGCTACGTCGAAGAAACGGGGGTCGCACAGTACTACCGCGACGCGCGCATCGCCTCGATCTACGAGGGCACCAACGCGATCCAGGCGATCGACCTCGTCGGCCGCAAGCTGATGCGCGACGGCGGGTCGACGGTGTCCGCGTTCGTATCCGAGATGCGTGCGGTCGACGCTCCGCTCGCCAACGCCGGCGAAGAGATGGCTCCCGTGCGGCTGTGGCTGGCCAAGGGCCTCGACGAGCTGGTGCAGTGCTCGACGCACCTGCTCGCGGGCGAGCGCAAGGACCCGGAGTTGCCCGGCGCGGGTGCGTTCAATTACCTGATGCTGATGGGCACCGTGATCGGCGGCTGGCAGCATGCGCGCGGTGCGCTCGCGGCGATCAAGGCGCTCGAAGGCAATCCCACGGATCCGGTCCTGCACAAGACCCAGACGGTGCTCGCACGGTTCTACGCCGAGCACGTGATGCCGCAAACGCTCGCCTACGGCGCCGCCGTGCGTGCGAACACGGGCACGCTGATGGCGCTGACAGCCGACCAGTTCTGACGATGACGACGATGCCTGCACGAGCGAGCGTGGATCCGCCGTCGCCCTGGGCGACGCTCGATCGCGTCGAGTCGCAGGCGCCCGCGGCCCTGCGGTCCTGGCTCGCCGAACCGGGCCTGCTGACGGCGAGGATCCGCGCGCTCTGTGGCGATCGCATGCGCTTTCGCATGCTCGGCCCGCTGCGGAGCACGCGGCTGTACGAGGAACTCCAGGCACGGCTGGACCTGTACGGCGAGCGTTGCCTGCTGCGCGAGATCGAGTTCTGCTGCCTCGGCGAGCGCCTCGTCTACGCACAGACCGTGCTGCCGGAGTC
>JAJTCR010000050.1 GCA_021325695.1 Steroidobacteraceae bacterium
TCCATTACGGACGGCCCGGACGGGCACCGGGGATTTTTCGCCGCAGCACCACAGGCCGGTGGGCTTCGGTCGCCGCAGCAGGATTGCGGTAGACCACCGGAGCCGAGCTCGCAACGCGCTGTCTAACCTGGTGCGACGGAAATCGATCATGCACCGACCCCACACCTCGCCGTTCACTCGCTGGAGCACCGCGGCCAGTCGTGCGGTGAGACGCATTGGCCGCGTTCGTGCGCTGCGCGAACGGCGTCGGCTCGGATTCGCCGCGATGCTGACCCTGGCGCTCATTGGCCAGCTCGTCATCGGTCCGATCGTCGAGGGATCTCCCTGCAACACAGCGATGGCGGACTGCGAGCACTGCCCGCACATGACGATTGCTCTGCGTCTCGCAGACCGTCACGCGGACGCGCCGGGACCGACCCTCCCCATCGACTGTCTGATGGAACGAGCAGGCGTGTGCTCGGGCGTTCACGCGCCGGCAATTGCGACCGCCGTCATGTCGGGCATCGTCCCGGTTCGCTGGGCGCTCGAAGCGTGCGAGCCGTCTTTGCCGCCACTCGACGATCCTGCGTTCGAACTCATGCGGCCACCGAAGCCGTAGCGCCGTCCGCGTTGCATCGATGTCCCCGGCTGACCGCTTGCGGTCCCGGCCCGACGCACCGGTTGCGCGCGCATCTCGCGTGGCAGCCGGAAGACCCGACGGATATTGGAGACTCATATGAACCGCTTCGCATCACTGGTGGCCTCCTGTGCAATGGCCCTGTTCCTGTTCACGGGCGCCCATGCCGCCGACCCGATCGTGACGCCCGAGCAGATTGCCGCCGCGCGGACCTCGGCCGACCACGAGGCAATCGCCGCCGTCTTCGATCAGGAAGCCGCGCGCCTCGAGCAGAAGGTCAAGGAACACGAGAAGATGGCGCAGTCCTACCGCGCCGCGTCTGCGGGCACCAAAGGCCCGAACGCCGCGGCCATGTCGGCGCATTGCCTGAAGCTGTCGAAACAGTACGCGGCGGCAGCCAAGGAGAACCGCGAACTCGCGAAGGAGCATCGCGCGATGAAAGATCGCTCGATGTGACTCGCGACGCGCAATCGCTGCGCACTGCCGGGCCCGGGCGTACCTGCGCCCGGGCCTCGCGCGTCACTTGGGCACGATCGTGATGTGTCCCGTCCGCTCGAGAATCGCGTACTTGATCTGATCCAGCCGTTCGAGACCCTCCGTTGCGCGAGCGGCCTCCATGATGTCGTTCTCGTCGACACGCTCTTTCCGCATGCGCTCGCGAATCGGCGCCCCGTCCTTGAGGATGACCAGTGGCACGTCCTCGACCAGTTTGTCGAAGGATTTCCAGCGCTTGGTCGCCACCGACAGGAGGATGTTCATCCCGATCAACGTGGCGACGAGCAGCAGCGCGTTCGTCATCGAGTTGTCGTTGTCGATCATCGCCTGCTGTGTGGCCTCGCTGATGATCAGCAGCAGCACGAGGTCGAAGCTCGTCACCTCGGCGAGCGAACGCTTGCCCGCGATTCGAAACAACACCAGCAGGACGACGTACACCACGGCCGCGCGGATCACCGATTCCATGTGTCATTCCTCCCGGGTCAGGGATACGTGAACTGGGCGATCTCGACGGGCGGTCCGTCGTTCAGGCGAAACGTCGTCGCATGACGCCCAAGTTCATCGGGTTCGACGATCCAGCGGACCTGCAGCCCCTCGCCTGGTTGGGTGTCGTAGGCCAGTTCGACTTCCTCGCTGCGACCGCGCGCTGCACCGGGTTCGGGAATGCTGCGCTGCAAGTCGTTCGTTGCCAGGAACTGGCGGGTAACCGTGACCCGCGCTTGCTCGCCACGGACCGCGTGGGACGCCGCCCTGAGCACGAGGCTCGTCTGGGCGCCGTGCCGCACGAAGCGGTCGTACTCGATCGTGAACCCGCGGCCGTCGCTGCGTTCGGCCTGGCTCAGCGGGCCCGATCCCAGGAGACCCAGGCACGCGGCCAGCAACAGCAACGCGAGCGCGAACCAACCCACGCGCTGGCCCAGCCAGTCGCGCTCCTGGAAGCGCATGTCCTCGTTGACCTGGAGGTTGCTCGCCTCGCGCGCGGTCACCGGTCGATCGACCGCTCCGTCCTTGAACCGTTTGGGCTGTGCCATTGCCCGCTTCTAGCCCGGATCGAGCGCGATGGGTGCCGGTTGGAGTCGCGTATATCCGTAGGCCCGCAGGCAACGGCGCGCCCTAGATCATTTGTGCCGCGAGCAGGTCTCGGTGCAGCGTGCGCGAACTCCAGAAGTAGTGCGCAGCGGCCCACACGAGCACGAG
The DNA here is from genome assembly GCA_021325695.1 of Steroidobacteraceae bacterium. Classification (GTDB taxonomy): domain Bacteria; phylum Pseudomonadota; class Gammaproteobacteria; order Steroidobacterales; family Steroidobacteraceae; genus RPQJ01. The sequence goes on from JAJTCR010000050.1 coordinate 2,309, forward strand.
CGTCACGAGGACGATGCCGGCCCGTGTGCCATGCACCGTCGCGGCACTGCAGGCCTGCACCAGCGCTTCGCCCGCCCCGGGCGGCGCGAGTCCACCGGGACAGTCGACGGCGAAACTGGCGCCGGCCTGGCCGGCCGCGGCGAACGCTCGCGCGCTGAACAGATCGTTCAGCATGCCCGTCACGTAGGGTCCCGCGCCGAGTCCGATCAGGTTGACGACGAACAGGAACAGTGCCGTTGCGGTCGCACGCATTCTCGGTGCAACGAGGTTGTGCATGACGCCGAGCGTCGGTCCGATGTACATGTAATGCAGCAGCGTCGGGACGATCAGGCACGCCACCGCTGCCGTCGGCGATTCCCGCGTGAACGCCAGCACGTAACCCGGCGCGGCGAGCAGCGCACTCGCGCCGGGCACGTATGCGTACCAGCGCAGTCCGCGCCGACCCGCCCAATCACTTGCCAGGCCCCCGAGGATCGTGCCGGTCCCTGCCGCAAGGCCGCCGACCAGCCCGAAGATCAGGCCGATCTGCGTGTAGCTCAAGCCAAAGGCGCGGTGGAAGTACGGCTGCGTGAACGTCCCGGTGCCGTAGCCGACGAACCCGACCAGCGTCGCGCCGAGCATCACGTGCACGAATGACGCCTTGCCGAACAGCGTCGTTGCAACCGCACGCAGCGGGGGAGGGTTGGCGGCGGAATCGACCCTGCGGCTGTCCGCACGCTCGGACATTCCGCGCGGCGGTTCATTCACGACGAGCTTGAACACGATCGCGAGCAGTACACCCGGCAGGCCGACGACCACGAACGCCCAGCGCCAACTGAAGGTGTCGGCGATCCAGCCGCCGGTCAGAGCCCCGAACATCGTCCCGAGCGGAATGCCGAGCGAGTAGATCGCGAGCGCCGTCGCGCGCACGCGCGCCCCGTAGAGGTCCGTGATCAGCGAATGTGCGGGCGGCGAGCATCCCGCCTCGCCGACGCCCACGCCCATGCGACACAGGAACAGCTGCAGGAAGCTCGATGCCGTGCCGCACAACGCAGTCATGCCGGACCACAGCGCCAGGCAGACCGAGATCAACGTGACGCGATTGCAGCGCTCGGCGAGACGCGCGAGGGGGATGCCCAGCGTGGTGTAGAACAGCGCGAACGCCAGACCCTGCAACAAGCCTAGCTGCGCATCGGAGATCCGCAGGTCGACCTTGATGGCCTGTCCGAGTGTCGCGACGATCGTGCGGTCGATGAAATTGAACGTGTAGACGACGGTCAGGAGCGCGAGGATCGTGCTCCTGTACGCGTCGGTATAGCGAACGTCCTCGATCTTCGTGGCGACGAACAACGACCAGGCCTGCCGGGCGATGCCGCCGCGATCAGAACCGGTACTCGAGCTGCGCTCCCCAGCTCGCCGGTTGTCCCAGGATGTAGTTGTTGCCCAGGAAGCCGCCGGCCGAAAACGCGTTGTATTTCTCGTCCGTCACGTTGTTGCCGTAGATGCTCACGGTCCAGGCGTCGTTCGGCGCGGTCCACGCGCCCCGCAGCGACAGCAATCCGTACGCGTCCTGGCTCAGCTGACCGCCGGGCGACAGCGGCACGCGGCTGGTGTGAAAATAGTTGCCCGAGACGTTCCACGAACCGCGGCTCGACGGGTACAGGTAGTTGAATCCGACGTTGCCGACCCAGTCCGGCGCACGAATCATCTCGCCGCCGTCGAAATCGGTTGGTACGGACTCGAGGCCGTAATCCGGCGGGATCACTGGATTGCCGGTCAGGCCGCTGCCGTTGTATTCGACGTAGCGTGCGTGCGTGTATGCCAGGCCGGCGTTCAACGTGAGGTGCGCGGTGACGGGTGCCGTCAAGCGCGCGTCCGCACCGTAGATCTCCGCCTTGGGCGCGCTGTCGAGGCGATAACAGCCACAGTCGCTGGCGAAGCGGAACACCTGCAGGTTCTCGTAGTTGGTGAAGAACGCCGCGGTGTTGAAGGACCATCCTCCCGAGGCGTACTTGTAGCCCACCTCGTATTGCGTGGCTTCCTCGGGCTCGACGGGCTCCTGCGGGCCCACCGTCGTGTAGCTGTAGTTGCCGCTCATGAAGCCCTGGCTGATCGAGCCGTACACGTTCGCGTGGTCCGACAGCGAGTACAGCGCGGCCACGCGCGGCGTGACCTTGTCCCAGCGCTCTGAGTCCGAATAGACCGGGAACGGCGTGAGCAGGCCCTCCGAGTCGATTTCTTTTTCCTCGGACGTGTATCGCAACCCGGCGGTCAACGCGAGTGCGTCGGTGGTGTGCCAGGTGCCGTCGCCGAAGACGGCGATCGATTTCGTGGTCACCTCGACGTCGGAGTACAGCCAGCTCGTGCGCGTGCCGCTGTTGAAGAAGTCCTGGTAGGCGTTGTTTCGCAGCTGGCCCTTGTCGTGGTAATAGAAGAGACCCGTCACCCAGTCGAGCGAGCCCTCGCCCGATCGCGTCAGGTTGAACTCCTGCGTGAACGTCTCCTCGGTTTCGTCGTACTCGACCTGCCAGTACTGCACGCTCGTCCCGTCCAGGTCCCCTCGAATGCTGGCGTCCTGGTCGCGGTACTGCGTCCGTGAGACCAGTTCCACGCTGCCGAGATCGAACGCGGCCGTGAGCCCTCCGACGTAGGTCACCGGGTTTGCACGCGACTGCGCGTTGAGCGAGGTCTTGTACGGCTCCAGCGTGTGATCCATCGGGACACCGAACGTGTCGTGATAGAACGCGGCGATCGGATACAGCGTGTTTTCCGAGAGGCCCGTCGCGTCGTCGATGTCGGTGTACTCGAGCATGAGCGTGATTTTCGTCGCCTCCGACGGGACGAACATCACCTTCGAGCGCACCGCCGTGTTCGAGATCGGGGAGGTCGGCTTGCCCGTGTGCACGTCGTCGAAGTAGTTATCGCTCGAGCGGTAGTAGGCCGAGATGTCAGCCGCTACCTTATCGCCGAAACCCATCGATGCGTACGCCTTGGCGCGCTCCTCGCTGAAGCTGCCCGCGCCGATGCTGAACGTGGCGGTCGGCTGGAAGGACGGATCTGGCGTCGTGATGACCAGTGCGCCGCCCGTGGCGTTCTGCCCGAACAAGGTACCCTGCGGTCCCTTGAGGACGTCGAGCCGCGACACGTTCGCGAATTCGAAGATGTTGCCGGCCTGGCTCGGCAGGTAGAAGCCGTCGACGTAGATCGCCACGTTCGCGTTCGCGCCTGGCCCCTGCACGTCCTGGGTGCCGACGCCGCGCACCGTTGGTTGCGCGTAGGCGCCGTAGTGGTCGATGCGCACGGCCGGCATGACCGTGCTCAGGTCGAACAGCCCGACGATCGCGCTCCGCTCGAGGTCCTCCGCCGAGACGGATGCAATCGAGATCGGCACGTCCAGCAAGCGTTCCTGGCGGCGCTGCACCGAGACCACGATCTCCTCGAGTCCTTCGGCGGTGATCGACGTCCCGCGCTCCTGGCCGAACGTCGCGATCGGTCCCAGTCCGAGTGACCCCAGCGCTAAAAGGCTGAATCGGTGGAGCTTCGACATGCCTGACCCCCTTCGATCGTCGTCGCCACGTCTCGACCCGTTCCGTCCCCGCGGTACACGGCCGGACGGCTGAATGGCAGGCAGATTCGCACAAGAGCAAAGGGTCGTCAACAAAATTGGATCCAAAAACGCCCTTGGCAAGTCTTAAATCCAATAAAATCGATTGATATAGGCTATATTGGATCCAACGACATAAACCGGACGGTGGGGCTCACACGCCGATGACGTACGCCAAACCAGGGATTCCCGGCCTGCGGGGCACCGAGCACGTCGGATTCACGGTGCCGGACATCGAGCAGGCCACGCGTTTCTTCGTGGATGTGATCGGCTGCGAGCTGGTGTATTCGCTTGGCCCGATGAGCGATCCCGGCGACTGGATGGCGACCCACCTCAACGTCGACGCGCGGGCGCAAGTGCGGGATCTGCGGCTGTTTCGCTGCAGGCACGGCGTCAATTTCGAGGTGTTCGAATACGAGGCCCCGGCACAGCGCCGCGAGCCGCCTCGCAACAGCGACGTGGGGGGTCATCACCTCGCGTTCTACGTCGACGACTTCGAGCGAGCGCTGACCTACCTGCGCCGGCACGACGTGAAGATCGTGGGCGAGCCGACGACACGTCGCGACGGACCGAGCGCGGGGATGACCTGGGTGTATTTCCTCGCGCCCTGGGGCATGCAGTTCGAACTCGTCAGCTTCCCGCAGGGCAGGGCCTACGAGGAGACGGCGAGCGTCCGGCTGTGGCATCCGGCGAACCCGGACCAATGAGCCAGGCGGGGATTGCGGAGCGGGCGATCACCGACCTCAGGACGGTGCTTCCCGACGTGCGTTCCAGTGCATCAACGAGCGATGCCGAACCATCGTGCGATCCAGAGCGCAGCGCAGACGTTCACGTCGGACGCGTAGGGCCCCGCGATGCCGCACCGGGCTCCCGTGCGATCAGGATCGTTGGCGACAGCGTGACCGAGCCCGGGAATCGAGAACGTTTCGACTCGCGGCGAGTGTGTCGCATCTTCGTAGCGCTGGCCCATGTAGCCGTCGACCGTCGTCGTCGAGTCGGGCTCGTCGTCGATGCCGAGCGCGCTGGTCCACTGCTGCCTCTGGTACGCGAGGTTCGACACGACCAGCAGCTTGTCCTCCTCGCCGTGCCAGATCGACACGCGGGGACGCGCTCCCTCGTATGCCGGATGACCGCTTCGCGCAAGTGCGCCCCAGTCTTCGCGCGTGTGCGTCCGCTCACCGCGACAGCAGGGGCCGACCTCCTCGAACGACGTTGCGCACTTGTACGGGAACGAGGATTGCGGTGCACCGGCCTGGAACACATCCGGGTACGTGGCCAGCATGACGTTCGTGAGGTGGCCTCCGGACGACAGTCCCGTCACGAATACCTTGCGCGGGTCGAGCGCATGGTGAGCGAGCATCCATCGCACCATCTGCATCACCGAGAGTGGCTCGCCCTGGTCGCGTTGCTGGTGTTCGGGCAGCCAGGTGCGGAAACAGCCGGCGAACGAATCGTTCTCGCGCGAGGTCTGCGGGTACACGAGCGCAATCCCGTGGGCGACGGCCAGGTCGCTCCAGCCCGAATGGTCGGCGATGTCCTGGGCCGTCTGCGTACAGCCGTGCACGACGACGAGTGCGGCATCGCGCGGCAGGTTTTCGGGCACGTGCACGAACATGCGCAACCGGCCCGGGTTCGACCCGAAGTCCGTGACCTCGGCCAACGGTGCACCGGCGTGACTCGACGCAGCTGCCAGTGCGCACCATGCCGCCCATGCCGAGAGACGCAGTCCTTTCAATGCCGTCATGTGAGCTTCACCGGCGGATCACCGCACGCTGCAATGGCACGATCATGAACGAAATGATGCTGATGCCCGCCACGGCTTGCAATGCACTCGAGTCGTCTCCGGACGACTGGGACACGGTCGACGCTCGCGTGCTCTGCAGCATGGCATCGTCGATGCACGCGATCCGGGCCTTCGAGGAAACCGTCTTGCAGCTGGCATCCGAGGGATTGGTGCACGGCCCCGCCCATTCCTCGATCGGCCAGGAGGGTGCGGCGGTCGGATCGATCCTGGCCCTGCGCGCCGACGATCACATCAATGGCTCGCACCGCGGTCACCACCAGTTTCTCGCCAAGGCGCTGCATTTCCTGGGTCCGCTGGACCCGCGCGCCGAGGTGTCGCCGGCAATACGGGACGTCCTGCACCGCGCGCTTGCCGAGATCATGGGCCTCGCACCCGGGTTCTGCCGCGGCCGTGGCGGGTCGATGCACCTGCGCTGGCGCGAGGCGGGCGTGCTGGGCACGAACGCGATCGTTGGCGGCGGCGTGCCGCTGGCGGCCGGCGCGGCGTGGGCCCACAAACACGCCGGCACCGATGCGGTGGCGGTCACGTACTTTGGTGACGGCGCAGTCAACATTGGCTCGGTGCTCGAGACGATGAACCTTGCGTCGGCATGGAAGCTGCCATTGCTGTTCTTCATCGAGAACAACCAGTACGCGGTTGCGACGACCGTGGCTGAGTCGACCGGGGAGCCTCGCCTCGCGGCGCGAGGGTGGGGTTTCGCGATCCCGGCGTGGCGCGTTGATGGCATGGATCCTCTCGCGGTGTATCTCGCGACCCAGCGGGCGCTCGCGCAGTTGCGCAAGGGCGGCGGCGCGGCGATCGTCGAGGCCGACGTCTACCGGTTCTTCCACCAGAACGGACCCTTGCCGGGCAGCGCCTTCGGCTATCGAACGAAAGACGAGGAGAAGGCGTGGCGCGAGCGCGATCCCTTGTCACGGATCGACCGCGCGGTCGTTGCCCGCGGCCTGCTGGCGGAGGACGAGGCCCGTGACGTGCGCCTGCGCTACCAGCGCGTCATGGAACAGGTCGCCGGGGACCTGACCGAGCGGACGGCACAGGACTCACGGCGCGTGCGGGCGGATCTTTGGCCCAGGCCGGAGTTTCGCGACGTCGGCATCCGCGGCGAGCTGCACGAGCTGGAGACGCTGCCGGCGGCCCCCGGTGAACGGGCGCCCCCGACGACGATGGTGCGTCGGAAGTTCGTCGAAGTCATCGCGGCGGTCATCGCGCGGCGCATGGAGGCCGATCCGCGAATCCTGATCCTCGGCGAAGACATCCACCGGCTGCGCGGCGGCACGAATGGCGCCACGCGCGGCCTGCGCGAGCGTTTTCCCGATCGCGTGCTCGGCACGCCGATCAGCGAGAACGCATTCGCCGGGCTCGCCGGCGGCATCGCCATGGACGGTCGTTTCCGGCCGATCGTCGAGTTCATGTACCCGGACTTCGTCTGGGTCGCCGCGGATCAGGTTTTCAACCAGATCGGCAAGGCGCGCCACATGTTCGGCGGCGACATCGACGTGCCGCTCGTGTTGCGCACGAAGGTTGCGATCGGCACGGGCTACGGCTCGCAACACTCGATGGACCCGGCCGGCATCTTCGCAAGTTGCCCGGGTTGGCGCATCGCAGCGCCGTCGACCCCGTACGACTACGTGGGGATCATGAATGCGGCACTGGCCTGCCGGGATCCCGTCCTCGTGATCGAGCACGTCGAGCTCTATCCGACGGTGGGCGACGTGCCCGCAACGAACCTCGATTATTGCCTGCCGCCGGGCCGGGCCATCGTGCGGCGCAGCGGCAGCCAGGCGACGATCCTGACCTACCTGTCGATGGTCGCGCATTCCCTGCAGGCCGTGGCGGACCTCGACGCGGACGTCGAGGTGGTCGACCTGCGCTGGCTCGATCGCGCCAGCATCGACTGGGAAACGATCGAGCGCAGCGTCCGCAAGACAAGTCGCGTCATCGTCGTCGAGCAGGGCGCGCAAGGCACGTCGTACGGCGCGTGGCTCGCCGACGAGGTCCATCGCCGGCTGTTCGACTGGCTCGACGGTCCGGTCGAGCGCGTGACCGGCGGCGAAGCCTCGCCGTCGATTTCCAAGGTGCTGGAGCGTGCTGCCTATGCCGGCCGGGAGGAGATCGTCGCTGCAATCGAAAAGTTGCTACGGCCGGCATAACATGAGTGACATGGCGCAACCGAACGGGATGAAGTCGAGTTCGACGGACCTGACGCTCGCGAGCCAGCGCGTGGCCGAAAGCCTGCGTGAACTGATCCTGTCCGGCGAGATGCCGCCGGGCAGTCGGATTCGCCAGGAAGAACTTGCCGAGCGATTCGGCCTGAGCCGCATCCCCGTGCGGGAAGCGCTGCGCCGGCTCGAGAGCGATGGCCTGGTGATGCTCGTGCCGAACAGCAGCGCCTGGGTCGCGAAGATCGACATGGCGGAGTGTATCGAGGTCTACAAGATTCGCGAGCGCCTCGAGTCGCTCGCTGTGAGCGAGGCCGTGCCCAACATGTCGGACGAGCACGTCACCATGCTGGGCGACCTCGTCGCGCGCATGGAGGCCTCGCACGACACCGAAGAATTCCTGCGTCTCGACCGCGAGTTCCATCTCGCGAGCTATCGACCTGCGGAAATGCAGCAGCTCTACGCCATCGTCGAGCGCTTCTGGAACACGACCCAGCACTATCGCCGCGCGTTCACGCGCCTGGTCGGCAAGGAAGGCAGCTGGGTCACGCACACGGAGCATCGACTGATCCTCGATGCCTTCCGGCGTCGGGACGCCGAGGGCGCGGGTCACGTCGTGTTCGAGCACATCCGCCGGACACGATTCGAGCTCGAGCGCCACTACGAGGCAGGAAGCCTCGTGGAACGTGACCGACCGTCGGCACGATGACGCCGGCGGTATTGGGCGCGGACGCCAGCCTGGCCGATGTTCCGTCACTGGCCGTCGAGGGCCATGCGGCGCCCCGGTTCGCGCGCGTGCGGGACGCATTCGCGTCTAATTTCGCGCGCGACGGAGAATTTGCCGAGCTTGGCGCCGCCTTGACGGTTTATGTGGCGGGCGCGCGTGTGGTGCACCTGTACGGCGGCTATCGCGATGCGCGACGCTCGCAGCGCTGGACGGAGTCGACGCTGGTCAACGTCTGGTCGGCCAGCAAGGCGGTGATGGCGCTCGCCCTCGCGCAACTCGTCGATGCGGGCCGGCTGCAGTACGAGCAGCCGGTGGCGTCGGTTTGGCCTGAGTTTGCCGCCGCGGGCAAGGCTGAGCTGCGCGTGATCGACGTGCTCAGTCACCGGGCCGGCCTGAACGGCTTTGCAGCCCCGACCTCACCGACGGACCTGTTCGACTGGGAGCGCGTCACCGCGAGGCTCGCGGCCCAGCGGCCGTTCTGGACGCCGGGCACGCTGACTTCCTATCACGCAATGACGTTCGGCTGGCTCTGCGGCGAGATACTGCGTCGCGTGACAGGGCAGCGGGTGCGGGACTACGTCCACGATCACCTTGCCGAACCGCTCGGCGCGGACCTGTGGCTGGGTTGTCCGCAGCACCGGCTTGCGGACGTCGCGGAAGTCGTCGCGCCAGAGCCCGACCGCCATCCTGTCGCACTCAATGACATCGCCAGTCGCGCCGTCGTGAACCCCGAGCCTGACGCGGCGCTGGCGAACACCGAGGCGTGGCGCCGCGCTGAGATCCCGTCGGTGAACGTCCACTGCACCAGCGATGGTCTGGCACGAATGTATGCTGCGCTCGCGAGCGGCGGCGCATTCGGCGATGCGCGACTCGTCTCGTCGGCCGCGGTGGATGCGCTGCGGACCGTCCGGTCGCCGGGACCCGACCAGATGCTTGGTACACGACGATGGGGGGCCGGCGTCGCCCTCAACTCCGACGGCGCCTTCGGCCCGGACCCTGGCGCATTCGGCCACGCCGGCTGGGGCGGCTCGTTCGGCTGTGCAAGCGTCGAGGCGAACGTCGCGATCGCGTACGTAGTGAATCGAATGGGATCCCGATTGAACGGTGATCCTCGCGCCCGCTCGGTGTGCGGCGCCGTGTTCGACTGCATGGCGTAACCGCTTGGCCAATGCCTTGGAACCCGGGGACGCTCGACTCGGTCTGAGCTTGTTCATGCCCACCGAACGCTTTCATCCCGCCGTCGCGGCCTGGTTCGATCGCACCTTCCAGGCGCCAACCCCAGCGCAGGTCGACGCGTGGCCGGCGATCCAGGCGAACCGCGACGTCCTGATCGCGGCCCCGACGGGGTCCGGCAAGACGCTCGCTGCGTTTCTTGCGGCGATCGACGCCTTGGTGCGCGAGGCCACGGCGGGCAGGGGCGAGCTTCCGGACGAAACCCGGGTCGTCTACGTGTCGCCGTTGAAGGCCTTGTCGAACGACGTGCAGAAGAACCTGCTCGTTCCGCTCGGCGGCATCGACGAGGAACTGGTCGCGTCGGGCCTGTCTCCGGCGAACATCCGCACCTGGGTCCGCACCGGCGACACTCCGCCGGGCGAGCGCGCGAGCATGGGCCGCCGGCCGCCACACATCCTCGTGACGACGCCGGAGTCCCTGTACATCCTGCTCGGCTCGGCCTCCGGGCGGGCGATGCTGTCAACGGCGCGCACGGTCATCGTCGACGAGATCCACGCGGTGGCCGACGACAAGCGTGGCTCGCACCTGGCCCTCTCACTGGAGCGGCTCGACTCGCTGGCGGGTCGGCCGCTGACCCGCGTCGGCCTGTCCGCGACCCAACGGCCCCTCGACGAGATGGCGCGGTTCCTGGTCGGCGCCGGACGGCTGACCGGAGGCGAGCCGACGGACTGCACGGTGATCGACACCGGTCATCGCAGGGCGCGCGACCTTGCGCTCGAGCTGCCGCCGACACCGCTCGGCGCCGTGATGTCCGGCGAGCAGTGGGAACAGGCGTATGACCGGATCGCCCAGCTCGTGGAGCAACATCGCAGCACGCTCGTCTTCGTCAACACGCGCCGTCACGCCGAGCGTGCGGCGCGGCAGCTGTCGCAGCGCCTCGGCGAAGCCAACGTCGCTGCCCACCATGGCAGCCTCTCCCGCGAACGCCGGCTCGATGCCGAACAACGCCTCAAGCGCGGCGAGCTCAAGGCTCTGGTCGCGACGGCGTCGCTCGAGCTCGGCATCGACATCGGCGACGTGGACCTGGTGTGCCAGCTCGGCTCCACGCGTTCGATCAACACGTTCCTGCAGCGTGTCGGACGCTCGGGTCACGGCGTCGGCGGCTTGCCCAAGGGGCGGTTGTTTCCGTCGACGCGCGACGAGCTGGTCGAATGCACGGCATTGCTCGACGCCGTGCGGCGCGGCGAACTCGACCGGCTCACGATCCCGCGTAACGCGCTCGACGTCCTCGCGCAGCAGGTCGTCGCGGCCGTGGCGACCGCGGAATGGGACGTCGATCAGCTGTACGCGCTCGTCACGCG
>JAJTCR010000051.1 GCA_021325695.1 Steroidobacteraceae bacterium
GCGCGAAGTGTATCAGCCAGCTGACGAAGGACAGTCCCCCACGCCGGGCACCGGCACGCCGCAGGACGTTCCGGCCGCGCACCGTCGCCGGGCGGTCACCCGCGCCGGCGCGGCCATCGCTGCCGCTGCGGTGCTCGCGGTCGGTACGCTGCTGCTGGGCACCGCCAAGGCGCCCTCCGCCTCGGCCAACGCCACGACGGCCGATTTCGCGCCGACCGAGCGACACGCCAAGGTCGCGCGGCTCGTCAGCAGCATGTTCGAGCGCTCGCATTACCGGCAGGCGCCGGTCAACGATCCCGTGTCCTCGCTCGTGCTCGATCGCTACCTCGAGTCGATCGACGGCACGCGCAGCTTCTTCCTCGCGAGCGACGTGGCCGAGTTCGAGAAGTACCGCTACGAGCTCGACGACGCCGTCAGCACGGGCAGGCTCGAGCCCGCGTTCGCGATCTTCAACCGGTTCCAGCAGCGCAACCGCGAACGCATGGCGCACGCATTGAAGCTGCTCGACGCCGAGCCGGATTTCAAGGTCGACGAGACGTTCGAGTTCGACCGCGAGCACGCGCCGTGGGCGAAGACCTCGGCCGAGCTCGACGAGCTGTGGCGCAAGCGGGTCAAGAACGACGCGCTGTCGCTGATGCTCACGGACAAGACCTGGGCCGAGGCGCGCGACGTGCTGCGCAAGCGCTACGAGCGCGTGGCCAAGCGTTCCGAGCAGATCACGGCCGACGACGTGTTCGAGAATTTCATGAACTCGTTCGCCCACGTCTTCGATCCGCACTCGAGCTACTTCTCGCCGCGGAACTCCGAGGAATACCGGATCCAGATGAGCCTCTCGTACGAGGGCATCGGCGCATCGCTGCAATCGATCGACGACTACGTCACGATCATGGAGATCCTCCCCGGCGGCTCGGCGCAGGAAAACGGCGAACTCAAGGCGCAGGACCGCATCCTCGCGGTCGGCCAGGGCAAGGAAGGCAAGATGGTCGACGTCGTGGGCTGGCGCCTGGACGACGTCGTCGAGCTGATTCGCGGTCCCAATGGCTCGCACGTGCGGCTGCAGATCCAGCCCGCCAATGCGCCGCCCGGGACGGAGGAGCGCGTGGTGATGCTTCCGCGCAAGAAGATCACGCTCGAGGCGCAGGCCGCGAAGAAGGAAATCCGCACGATCCAGCGTGGCGACAAGCCGCTCAAGGTCGGCGTGATCACGGTCCCCTCGTTCTACCAGGACTACAACGCGCGCGCGGCCGGCGACGACGAATACCGCAGCACGACGCGCGACGTGCGTCGGCTGCTCGACGAGATCCGCGCCGATGGCGGCGTCGACGGTCTCGTGCTCGACCTGCGCGAGAACGGCGGCGGTCACCTGTCCGAGGCGATCGGCCTCGTGAACCTGTTCGTGCCGAAGGGCCCGGTCGTGCAGTTGCGCGAGACCGGTGGCCGCGTCGAGGTGCTCGAGTCGGAGGACCGCGGGGTCGCGTACGACGGCCCGCTCACGATCCTGGTGGACCGCTTCAGCGCTTCGGCGTCGGAGATCTTCGCCGCGGCGATGCAGGACTACGGTCGCGGCCTCGTGATCGGCCAGGAGACGTACGGCAAGGGCTCGGTGCAGAACCTGTATCCGCTGGACCGCTACGCGCTCGGGCAGGACCCCGGCTACGGGCAGCTCACCGTCACGATCGGCATGTATTACCGCGTGACCGGCGACAGCACGCAGAACCGCGGCGTCATGCCGGACCTCGCCCTGCCCTCCCCGATCAGCGCCGAGGAAGTCGGCGAGAGCTCGCGCGACGGTTCGTTGCCCTGGAACCGGATTCGACCCGCGGATTTCCGCCGCGAAGGCGCCTACGCCTCGTTGTTGCCGGAGCTGCAGCGCGCGCACGACGCCCGCGTCGCGCTCGACGCGAACTTCCAGTTCGCGATCAAGGAAATTGCGGCGATCGAGACCATGCGCAGCGAGAAGACGGTGTCGCTGAACCTCGCCAAGCGCAAGGCGGAACGCGAAACGCGGACGCACGAGCAGCTCACGCGCGAGAACACCCGACGCTCCGCGCTGGGCGAGCCGGTGCTCAAGTCGGCTACGGAGATCAAGGATCCGCCGGATGCCATCCTCGGCGAGGCGGCCCAGATCGCGGCCGACCTGTCCCAGCTCGAGCCGCGGTTCATGGCGCGGACGAGCCGAAACGCACCGGGCGGATGAGCCCGGCGCTGGCCCGCAGCGAGTAGAGGCGAAGCGAGCCGCAACCTTTTGCTCCGTTGCCGCACTTAAAATGCCAGTAGGCGTTGTCTGGTGCTTCCTAGTGTTGTACTTGACTACAACACTATAGACCTAATACGATCGCGCCCATTCCGAAACGTTATTACAGGGGCTCGATGTCCATGACGACCCACGACCTGCAGGCGAACCCGCGGTTCTCGTCCGTGCGTTGGCTGGCGGTGGCCGCACTCGCGGGTGTGCTGGCCAGCGGGTGCAGCAACGGCAAGGCCAAAGACAAGGACGCCGCCGACGAAGAGACCGCGGCGGTGCCCGTGGAGACCCAGCCCCTGAAGCGGGCGGAGATGATTGCCGTGTACTCGGGCACGGCCCCGATCGAGGCCCACGAGGAAGCGCAGGTCGTGGCCAAGGTCGGCGGGGAAGTGCGTCAGATCTACGTCGAGGAAGGCGACGCGGTGAAGGCCGGGCAGATCCTCGCGCGCCTGGACGGCGACCGGCTTCGCCTGGAGCTCGCACAGACCGATGCAAACCTGAAGAAGCTCGAGCGGGACTACAAGCGCACGCTCGATCTGTCCGAGCGCGGGTTGTTGTCGAAGAGCTCTGCCGAAAACCTCAAGTACGACCTCGACGCGTTGCGCGCCGGTTATGACCGGGCGAAGCTCGAGCTGGGCTACACGGAGATCCGTGCGCCGATCACGGGCGTCGTCTCCGCCCGCAACATCAAGGTCGGCAACACGATCATGCCGAACGATCCGACCTTCACGGTCACGGACCTGGACCCGCTGATCGCCTACGTGCACGTGCCGGAGAAGGAATTCCGCAAGATCGCCCCAGGCCAGGCGGCCGAAGTCGTGGTCGACGCGCTCGGCGGCGACCGGTTCGTCGGCAACATCGAGCGCATCAGCCCGACGGTGGACCCGCAGACGGGCACGTTCAGGGCCCGCGTGGAAGTGGCCGACCAGTCCCGGCGACTGAAGCCCGGCATGTTCGCGCGCGTCAACATCGTCTACGAACGGCGCCAGGCGGCGCTGCAGCTGCCGCGAGCGGCGATCGTCGACGCCGACGGCGAGCAGTCGGTCTACGTCGTGGCCGGCGGCAAGGCGCAACAGCGCATGATCCGCACCGGCCTCACCAACAACGGCTGGATTGAGGTGCTCGACGGCCTCGAGGGCAACGAGCGCGTCGTCACGGTCGGACAGGCCGGCCTCAAGAGCGGCACGCCCGTGAAGATCGTCGACGACAAGCCGCAGCCCGCCGCTGCGCTCGCCGCGGAAAAGTCCAAGGCCAAGTAGTACCGCGCCGGGCGGCGGTGACGCCGTCCGGCTCATCGCCGGGAATCCGCCATGCTCAAAGCACTGATCGATTTCGCGATCAAGCGCCGCGTCACCATCGTGATGTTCACGGTCGCGATCGCGCTGTTCGGCTTCGTCTCGCTCTCGCGGCTCAAGCTGAACCTGCTGCCCGACCTCTCGTACCCGACCATCACCATCCGCACCGAGTTGCCGGGGGCAGCGCCGCTCGAGGTCGAGACGCTGATCACGCGGCCCGTCGAGGAGGCCGTCAGCATCATCCGCAACGTGCGCGAGGTGCGCTCGGTGTCGCGCGCCGGCCAGTCGGACGTGATCCTGGAGTTCCTCTGGGGCACTGACATGGACCTCTCGGGCATCGACGTGCGCGAGAAGCTCGACCTGCTGCAGCTGCCGCTCGAGGCCAAGCGCCCGCTGCTGCTGCGCTTCGACCCGTCGAGCGAGCCCGTGTTGCGGCTGGCACTGCTCGACGAGAAGTCCCGCGGCGCCGAAGAAAGCATCGACCGTCTCAAGACCCTGCGCCGGCTCGCCGAGGACCGGCTCAAGCCGGACCTCGAGGCGGTCGAGGGCTCGGCCGCGGTCAAGGTGAGCGGCGGCTACGAGGACGAGGTGCAGGTGTTCGTCGACCAGCAGAAGCTCGCGCAGCTCGGGCTTTCGATCGACGTCGTCACGCGCCGCATCCGTGCCGAGAACGTGAACCTCTCCGGCGGCCGCCTCGAGCAGGGCACGCAGCGCTTCCTCGTGCGCACGCTGAACGAGTTCGAGTCCGTCGAACAGATGGCGAACGCGATCATCGCGACGCGCAACGGCCAGCCGATCTACCTGCGCGACGTCGCGAAAGTCACGCGCGGCTACAAGGACCGCGAGGCGATCACGCGCATCAACGGCCAGGAGGCGATCGAACTTGCCGTCTACAAGGAAGGCGACGCCAACACCGTGCAGCTTTCCGAGGGCGTGCGGGCACGCATCACGGAGATCGAGAAGAACCTGCCCGAGGGCACCGTGATCCGCGGCGTCTACGACCAGTCGACCTTCATCGACGCCGCGATCAGCGAGGTCAAGAGCGCCGCGGTGATCGGCGGCCTGCTCGCGATCCTGGTGCTGTACGCGTTCCTGCGCGACGCGCGCGCGACGCTGATCTCGAGCATCGCGATCCCGGTGTCGGTGCTCGGCACGTTCGTGCTGATGTATGCGTTCGACCTCACCCTGAACATCATGTCGCTCGGCGGCATCGCGCTGGCCGTCGGCATGCTCGTCGACAACGCGGTCGTCGTGCTCGAGAGCATCGTGCGCAACCGGGAACACGGTCACTCGCAGCTCGAGGCTGCGCGGATGGGCACGGTCGAGGTGGCCGGCGCGGTCTTCGCGGCCACGCTCACGTCGGTCGCCGTGTTCGCGCCGATGGTGTTCATCACCGGCATCGCCGGCCAGCTGTTCAAGGACCAGTCGCTCACGGTCACGTTTGCGCTGGCGTTCTCGCTCGTGGTGGCGCTCACGCTCGTGCCGATGCTCGCGGCGGGACGTGCACGCGCCGCCGCGACCGCGGACCCCTCGATCGTCGCCGGGCCGCCAGGCCGAGTCGGTCGCGGCCTGCGCCGGCTGCGCGATGTGCTCGCGCGGGTCGGCGGCTGGATCTCGCGGGCGTGCCAGCTCGCGCTCAGCCCGCTCGTCAACGTCACCCAGCGCGTGAACCACTGGGCCGACCGCAAGTATCCGCCGGCGATTCGCTGGGCGCTCGCACACCCGGGCAAGACCATCGGCTCCGCGGTGGCGCTGTTCGCGCTCACGATGTTGCTGGTCCTGCCAAGGCTCGGCACCGAGCTGATCCCGCAGATGTCGCAGGGCGAGTTCAACGTCGACCTGCGGCTGGCCCCGGGCACGCCGCTCGAGCACACCGACCGCTCGGTGCAGGCCGCGCAGCGCGCGAGCGCGGCGCTCGGCAACGTCGCCCTCGCCTACTCCGTCGCCGGCACCGGCAATCGCCTCGATGCGAACCCGGTGGACGCCGGCGAGAACACCGGCCGCCTCAGCATGACGCTGGCCAAGGGGTCGGACCGAGCGGACGAGGAAGCCGCGATGGCCGGCATGCGCAAGGAACTCGACAACCTGCCGGGCGTGCAGTACCGCTTCAGCCGCCCGGCGCTGTTCAGCATGGCCACGCCGCTGGAAGTCGTCGTCGCCGGCTACGACCTCGATCGCCTCGGCGAGGCGGCCGAGCGCGTGCGCGCCGAAATGCTCGCGGACTCGCGGTTCGCCGACGTCAAGACCACGGTCGAGGCCGGCAATCCCGAGATCCAGATCGTGTTCGACCAGGAACGCGCCTCGCAGCTGGGCCTCGTCGTGCGCGACATCGCCGACCGCGTCGTGAACAGCGTCCGGGGCGAAGTCGCCACGCGCTACAAGCTTCGCGACAAGCAGATCGACGTGCTGGTCCGCAGCGTCGATTCGCGCGCGGCCTCGATCGAGGAAGTGCGCAACCTGATCGTCAACCCGGGCAGCGACTTCCCGGTGCCGCTCTCGGCGGTGGCCGACGTGCACCTCGCGGTCGGGCCCGCCGAAGTGCGCCGCGCGGGCCAGGAGCGCGTCGCGGTGATTTCGGCGAACCTCGCCAGCGGTGACCTGGGCAGTGCCGTCGAGGCGCTGCACGGCATCGTCGATCGCGTCGAGTTGCCGGTCGGCACGACCGCGTTCCTGTCCGGCCAGAGCGAGGAGATGACGGCGTCGTTCCAGTCGCTGCAGTTCGTGCTGATCGCCGCGATCTTCCTCGTCTACTTCGTGATGGCCTCGCAGTTCGAGTCCCTGATCCACCCGTTCGTGATCCTGCTCACGATCCCGCTCGCGCTGATCGGCGCGGTCTGGGCACTCTGGCTCACCGGCACCACGGTCAACGTCGTCGCCTACATCGGCCTGATCATGCTCGCCGGCATCGTCGTGAACCAGTCGATCGTGCTGATCGACGCGGTGAACCAGGCCCGCGAGCGCGGGCTCGAGAAGCACGATGCGATCGTCGAGGCCGGCCGCCTGCGGCTGCGCCCGATCCTGATCACCAAGCTCACGACCATCCTCGGCCTGCTGCCGATGGCGCTCGGCATCGGCGAAGGCGCCGAGGTGCGCGCGCCGATGGCGATCACGGTGATCGGCGGCGTGCTGCTCACCACGTTCCTGACGCTGCTGGTGATCCCGGTCGTCTACTCGGTCATGGACCGCAAGCAGTTCGTCCGGGCCGAGACCAGGCCCGGACTCGCGGGCGGCGCATCGGCCGAACCGGCGCTGGGCTGAGCACGAACGCGGGGAATCCCCATGCTGCACACCAACGTCGCGTTGCACCGGCCGGTCACCACGGTGATGGTGGCCCTCGCCGTGCTGGCGGTCGGCCTGATCTCGAGCCGGCTGCTGCGCCTCGAGGCCATGCCCGACATCACGTTCCCGGGCATGCGCATCATCATCCCGTACGCGGGCTCCACGCCCGAGGAAATGGAGGAACTGGTCGTCCGCCCCGTCGAGGAGGCGCTCGCGACGCTCTCGGGCATCGAGGAAATCGACGCGAGTGCGCAGTCCGACCAGGCGCAGTTCGACATCCAGTTCAACTGGGATCGCGATGCCGACGCCGCCGCGTTCGAGGTGCGCACGAAGCTCGACTCGATCCGGCCGCAGTTGCCGGTCGGCGCTGACCGCATGCTGATGTTCGCGTTCAGCGCGGGCGACCAGCCGGTCGCCGTGATCCGCATCGCCTCGGACCAGGACCTCACGGACCAGTACGAGACGCTCGAGAAATTCCTGCAGCGGCCGATCGAGCGCATCGAGGGCGTCGCGCGCGTCGAGCTGCAGGGCGTGCAGCCGCGCGAGGTGCGCATCCTGGTCGACCCGACGCGCCTCGCCGCCTACAGCGTCAACGTGGTGGACCT
>JAJTCR010000475.1 GCA_021325695.1 Steroidobacteraceae bacterium
TGCAGCGCTCGCGGCCGAGCCGTTGCTGCTCGAGATGCCGGCCGGCGCAAGCTGCGAGGACGTGCTGCTGCTGACGCTGCACACCTCGGGCGCCCGCCCGACGCTGGCCAATCCCCGCGTCGTCGTGCGGATGGGCGCAGGCAGTCGCGGCCGGCTGCTGATCGAGCACACCGACGACGATGCGAGCGAACACTTCACCAATGCGGTGCTCGACGTCGAACTGGCCGCGGACGCGGACCTGACCGTGTATCGCCTGCATCGGCCTGGTGACCGCGCGTTCCACATCGAGCGCATCGAGACCCGCGTGGGCGACGGCGCGCGCTTCGTACTGCGCGACTCGCAACTCGGCGGCTCGCTCTCACGACTCGACGTCCACGTGAGCCTCGACGGCCGCGGCGCGAGCACCGAGCTGACGGGCGTGTTTCTCGCGGACGGGTCCCGCCACCTCGACACCCACGTCCTCGTCGAGCACCGCGCGATCGAGACGACCAGCCTGCAGGACTACCGTGGCATCGCGGCGAACAAGGGGCGCGGCGTGTTCAACGGCAAGTCGATCGTGCATGCGGGCGCACAGAAGTCGAATGCGCGGCAGGTCAATCGCAACCTGCTGCTGAGCAAGGGTGCGGAGATCGACACCAAGCCGGACCTCGAGATCTACGCCGACGACGTGCAGTGCAGCCATGGCACCACGACCGGCCAGCTCGACCCGGCCGCGCTGTTCTACCTGCGGTCCCGCGGCCTGGACGAATCGGAGGCGCGCAGCGCGCTGACGCGGGCGTTCGCCGGTGCCGTGCTGTCCAAGGTCGACGCGCCGGCGCTCGGCGACTTCGTGCACGGCATCCTCGACGACCGCCTCACCCGCCTGCTCGACGAGGTGACGTCATGAGCGCAGTCCCCGCCGCCCGCAAGACCCGGGCACCGCACGCCGACCTCGACGTCGCCACGATCCGTCGCGAGTTCCCGGTGCTCGAGCGCACGGTGCACGGCAAGCACCTCGCCTACCTCGACAATGCCGCGTCGAGCCAGCGGCCACGCGCCGTGATCGACGCGATGTCGGGGTATTACGAGACGACGCACGCGAACGTGCACCGCGGCGTGCACACGCTGAGCCAGGAAGCGACCGATTCGTTCGAAGGCGCACGCGAGAAGGTACGCCGCTTCATCAATGCGCGTTCGATGAAGGAGATCGTCTTCGTCCGTGGCACGACCGAGGCCGTGAACCTCGTGGCGCAGAGCTTCGGTCGCCCGCGCTTCGGTCCGGGGGACGAGATCCTGATCTCCTGGCTCGAGCACCACGCCAACATCGTGCCCTGGCAGCTGCTGTGCGAGCAGACCGGCGCGACGCTCAAGGTCGCCCCGATCACGCTGCGCGGAGAAGTCGACTACGACGCGTTCACGGCGCTGCTGTCGCCGCGCACGAAGCTCGTGGCGCTCGCCCACGTGTCCAACGCGCTCGGCACGATCGTCCCCGTGCGCCGGTTCATCCAGGCGGCGAAGGCGCGTGGCGTGCCGGTCCTGCTCGACGGCGCGCAGGCAGTGCCGCACCTCGAGGTCGACGTGCAGGCGCTCGACTGCGACTTCTACGCGTTCTCGTCGCACAAGATGTGCGGCCCGACCGGCATCGGCGTGCTGTATGGGCGCGAGGCGCTGCTGCGCGAAATGCCGCCGTGGCAGGGCGGCGGCGACATGATCCTCGCGGTCGCGTTCGAGAAGACGCTCTACAACGACCTGCCGTGGAAGTTCGAGGCGGGCACGCCGGCCATCGCGGAGGCGATCGGCCTCGGCGCGGCCATCGACTACCTCGAGGCGCTCGGCATGGAGCGCATCGCGGCGGCGGAGCA
Organism: Steroidobacteraceae bacterium; assembly: GCA_021325695.1. GTDB lineage: Bacteria > Pseudomonadota > Gammaproteobacteria > Steroidobacterales > Steroidobacteraceae > RPQJ01. The sequence goes on from JAJTCR010000475.1 coordinate 1,842, forward strand.
CGAGTTGCTCGAGTACGCCACCGCCCGCGTGCAGGAGGTGCCCGGCGTCCGGCTCGTCGGTACCGCTCCCGAGAAGGCCGCGGTGGTCTCGTTCACGCTCGAGCACGTCCACCCGCACGATCTCGGCACCATCCTGGACCACGAGGGCGTCGCGATCCGCACCGGTCACCACTGCGCGATGCCGGTCATGGACTTCTTCAACGTGCCGGCGACGGCGCGCGCCTCGTTCGCGTTCTACAACACCCGCGCCGAGGTCGACCAGCTCGTCGCGGCGTTGCACACGGCACGGGAGATGCTGGGCTGATGGACCTCAAGGACCTCTACCGCGACGTCATCGTCGACCACAAGGTGACCGCATCGCCGACGTCTCGTTCCACGGCAGCGGCTGCGCGATCTCTGTCGCCTCGGCCTCGCTGCTGACCGAGAGCGTGAAGGGCAAGAGCGTGCCGGAGGCCGAACGGCTGTTCGGCCAGATTCACGAACTGCTGACGAAGGACGACACGACCGTGGACGTGCCGAGCCTGGGGAAGCTCGGGGCACTTTCGGGCGTGCGCGAGTTCCCGGCCCGGGTCAAGTGCGCGAGCCTCTGCTGGCACACGCTCGACGCGGCGTTGCACAGCCAGGAACACGTTTCGACGGAATAACGATCCATGTACAGAGTCGACAACGAGCCCGTGACCTTCACGCGCGACGTGGAAGCGATCATCGTCCCCGCGGGTCTCAACGTGAAGATGCGACAGGGCCAGCAGGGCTACATCACCCAGGCGCTCGGCGGC
>JAJTCR010000052.1 GCA_021325695.1 Steroidobacteraceae bacterium
AAGATCTTCGGACCCGGCAATTCGTGGGTCACCGCGGCGAAGCAACTCGTGGCGCAGGACGCGGACGGCGCGGCGTTCGACCTGCCGGCGGGCCCCTCCGAGGTGCTCGTGGTCGCCGACGACACCGCGCGACCGGCGTTCGTGGCGGCCGACCTGCTGGCGCAGGCCGAGCACAGCACGGATGCGCAGGTCGTGCTCGTGACGACATCGCGCACGCTGGCCGAACGCGCTGTCGCGGAAGTGGAGCGTCAACTGGCCCTGCTGCCGCGGCGAGAGATTGCGGCCCGGTCCATTGCCGAAAGCCGGGTGCTCGTCGTCCGCGACCTCGCGACTGCGATCGCGGTCAGCAACCGCTATGCGCCCGAGCACCTGATCCTGCAGGTCGCTGAGCCACGCGCGCTGCTCGCCCACGTGCGGAACGCGGGGTCCGTGTTCCTGGGCGCGTGGACGCCCGAAACGATGGGCGACTACTGCAGCGGAACCAATCACGTGCTGCCGACGTACGGGCATGCGCGTGCCTACAGTGGGCTCGGCGTGCCGGACTTCGTCAAGCGCATCACGGTGCAGGAACTGAGCGCGGAGGGCCTGACCGCCCTCGGACCCACGGCGCGCACGCTCGCACGCCTGGAATCGCTCGACGCGCACGCGAACGCAGTGACCGTCCGCCTGGACGCCCTCGCCGCGGGAGCGTGCGCATGACTGGCTCCGTGCTCGACCTCGCCCGGCCCGACATCCTGGAACTGCAGCCGTACCAGCACGCGGCCTGGGATCCCGCGCTCGAGCGGATGCACGCGAACGAAATGCCCTGGCGTGCCCAGGGCGACAACACACGCGCCGGCTTGAACCGGTATCCCGAACCGCAACCGAAGGCGCTCGTCGAGCGCATGGCCCAGCTCTATGGGGCGCCCGTGCAACAGGTGCTCGTCGGGCGCGGCAGCGACGAAGCGATCGACCTCCTCGTGCGGGCGTTCTGCCGCGCCGGCCAGGACAGTGTCGTGATCACGCCGCCGACCTTCGGCTTCTACAAGGTCGCCGCACGCATCCAGGGTGCGGACGTGATCGAAGTGCCGCTGCTGCGTGACGGTTTCCGGCTCGACACCAGTGCGGTGATTGACGCAGGTCGACGCGCCAAGCTGGTCTTCCTGTGCTCGCCCAACAACCCGACCGGCAACCTGCTCGGCGAAGAGGCGATGCTGCAGGTGTGTTGCGCGCTCGCCCGCCAGGCGCTGGTCGTGCTCGACGAGGCCTATCTCGAGTTCGCCGGGCGGCCCAGCCTCGCTGGACGCCTCGCCGAGTTCCCCAACCTCGTCATCCTGCGGACACTGTCCAAGGCCTACGCGCTCGCCGGCGCGCGCCTCGGCACACTGATCGCCAGCGAGGAGATCGTGGGCCTGTTGAAACGCATCATTCCGCCGTATGCAATCCCCGCCTCGACGGTCGACGAAGTGCTCAACCTGACCGAGGCGCCGCAACGGGCTTCCGCCGCCGCCCGGATCGGTACGCTGCTCGCGGAGCGTGAAGTCGTGCGGCAGCACCTCGAGCGTTCGCGGAACGTCGTCAGCGTCCACCCGTCCGACGCGAACTTCCTGCTGGTCGAATGTCGGGATGCGTACGCCTTTCTCGCGGCGGGCAAGTCGGCAGGATTGCTGGTGCGGGACTTCTCCTCCGCGCCCCGGCTCACGCGCTGCCTGCGCATCTCGATCGGCACGCCCGACCAGAACCGGCGGCTGCTCGCCGCCGTGGAGTGAGCAATGAGCGCAGCGCTTCGCGTCCTCTTCATCGACCGCGACGGCACGCTCGTCGAGGAACCGCCGGACGAGCAGATCGACAGCCTGCAGAAGGTCCGCCTGCTGCCGGGCGTGATTCCGGCACTGCTCGAACTGCAGCGCGCCGGCTACCGCCTCGTGCTCGTGAGCAACCAGGACGGGCTCGGGACCGCCACCTTTCCCGAGCGCGCGTTTCGCGAGACGCAGGACTTCATCCGTCGCCTGTTCGCGTCGCAGGGTATCGAATTCGACGCCGAGTTCTTCTGCCCGCACCGCCAGGAGGACGCGTGCGAGTGCCGCAAGCCCAGGACCGGCCTGCTGACCGGTTACCTGAGCGAGCATGCCCTCGACCCGGCGCACAGCTACGTCATCGGTGATCGCGACACGGACCTGCAGCTCGCCGAAAACCTCGGTCTGCAGGGGTTGCGCGTGCGGGCCGACGGGGCCGACGGTGCGACCTGGGATGCCATCGTCGCGCGCCTGCGTCGTGCCGAGCGCGTCGCCACCGTCGTGCGCAAGACGAAAGAGACCGACATCCGGGCGCGCGTGAACCTCGACCGCACCGGACCGATCGCGATCGCCACTGGTATCGGCTTCTACGATCACATGCTCGAACAGGTCGCGCGACACGGCGGTTTCGCCCTGGAGCTGACCTGTGTCGGCGACCTCGACATCGACGAGCATCACACGGTCGAAGATTGCGCGCTCGCGCTCGGCCAGGCGCTGCGTGAGGCCCTCGGCGCAAAGGTCGGAATCGCGCGTTTCGGCTTCGTGGTGCCGATGGACGAAACGCTCGCGCAGGTGGCAATCGACCTGTCGGGTCGCGCGTTTTCCGTGTTCGAAGGCCGGTTCGGCCGCGAGTCGGTCGGCGGGCTGCCCACGGAACTGGTACCGCATTTCTTTCGCTCGCTCGCCGAGGCGCTCGGGGCGGCGGTGCACGTGCAGGTGCGGGGCGAGAACTCGCACCACATGGTCGAGGCTTGCTTCAAGGCGACCGGTCGCGCACTGCGCCAGGCAGTCCGCCTCGAAGGCACCGAACTGCCGAGCAGCAAGGGCGTGCTGTGATGCGCTGGCCCTTCCGATGACGACGGACGTGGCGATCATCGCGAACGGCGGCGCGAACATCGCCTCGCTGCGCATTGCGCTCGACCGGCTCGGCGCAAGCTCCGAGCTCACGAGCGATCCCGCGGCCCTGCGGCGCGCGCCGCGCGTGATCCTGCCGGGCGTGGGCGCGGCCGCGGACGCGATGGATCGGCTGCGGGCGTTGAACCTCGTCGAACTGATCCGCACCCTGCCGCAGCCCGTCCTCGGCATCTGCCTCGGCATGCAGTTGCTGTTCGAGTCCAGCGAGGAAGGCGAAACGTCGTGCCTCGGCGTGATTCCCGCGCGTGTCAGGAAGTTTCCGACCCGCGACGGCCTACCCGTGCCGCACATGGGGTGGAACCGGCTGACGCCCCGTTGCCAGTCACCGCTGCTGCGCGGACTGGACGACGCGCCCCACATGTACTTCGTGCACAGTTATGCGGCGCCGGTCGGGCCGTCCACGCTCGCCACGTCGGAGTACGGCGCGGAGTTCTCCGCGGTCGTGCAATGCCGCAATTTTCTCGGCACCCAGTTCCATCCCGAGCGCTCCTCGCGCGCCGGAAGCCGCGTGCTCGCCAACTTCCTGGAGCTCCAGTGAGCCTCCGACTGATTCCCGCCATCGATCTGCGTGGTGGCCGGTGCGTGCGGTTGTACCAGGGCCGGTTCGACGTCGAGACCGTTTACGACGACGATCCGCTGCGCATCCTCGCGCGCTACCGGCAGCTGGGCGCACGCTACGTGCACGTCGTGGATCTCGACGGTGCGCGGGACGGTTCGCAGGGCAATCGCGAGACGATCGAGCGGATGACGCAGGAGTATCCCGACCTGCGAATCCAGGTAGGCGGCGGGGTCCGCAGCCGTGACACGGCCGCCGGCCTGTTCGCGGTCGGCGTGGCGCGCATCGTGGTCGGCAGTGTCGCGGTGTCGCGGTCGGCCGAAGTCCAGGCCTGGCTCCGTGAATTCGGCGCCGGGCGCCTCGTGCTCGCCTTCGACGTGCGGCTCGACACGCACGGCACGCCGCGGCTCACCACGCACGGCTGGGAGACCCAGACCGACACGAGTCTCTGGGACGCAGTCGAAGGCTACCTGGCACATGACGCACGGCACGTGCTCTGCACCGACGTCGCGCGGGACGGCGCCCTGGCGGGGCCGAACCTGGTGCTGTACGAGGAAGCCGTGCGACGGTATCCCACGATCGAGTGGCAGGCCTCCGGTGGCGTTGCGAGCGGCGCCGACCTGCGAGCGCTCGGCGCCACCGGCATCGCCGCTGTGATCAGCGGGCGTGCACTGCTCGAGGAGCGCATTCCGGTCGAGGAGCTGCGGCCATTCTTGCCAAGCGCATAATCCCGTGCCTCGACGTCCGTGATGGCCAGGTGGTCAAGGGCGTCCGGTTCCGCGACCACCAGGTCGTCGGCGACATCCTCGAACTCGCCGCGCGATACTGTGACGAAGGGGCCGACGAGCTGGTCTTCTACGACATCACGGCAAGCCCGCAGAACCGGACGGTCGATCGCAGCTGGATCGCGCGCGTCGCGCGCGTGCTGGACATTCCGTTCTGCGTCGCCGGCGGCATCCGCAGCGTGGTCGAGGCCGAAGAGGTGCTGAACGCGGGCGCCGAAAAGGTGTCCGTGAACTCGCCGGCCTTGACCGAGCCCGCGCTGGTCGACGCGCTCGCGAAACGGTTCGGCTCGCAGTGTGTCGTGGTCGGCATCGACAGCCAGACCGTCGGCGACGAATTCGAGGTGTATCAATTCACGGGCGACCCGCAACGCACGCGCGGCACGCGACGCCGCACGCTCGACTGGGTCCGCGAGGTCCAGGACCGTGGCGCCGGCGAGATCGTGCTGAACTGCATGGCGAGCGATGGCGTGCGCCAGGGCTATGACCTGCGGCAGCTCAGGGCCGTGCGGCCGGTCTGCCACGTGCCGCTGGTCGCTTCGGGGGGCGCCGGGACGCCGGAGCATTTCGTCGCGGTCTTCGCCGAGGCGAACGTGGACGGAGCCCTCGCCGCCAGCGTGTTCCACACCGGCGCGATCGACATCGGCGAACTCAAGCGATACCTGTCCGGGAATCACGTGGAGATGCGCGCATGAACGACACAGGCCTCGGCCGGCTCGACTGGGACAAGGGCGGCGGCCTGGTGCCCGCGGTGGTCCAGGACGCACGGACGGCGCGCGTGCTGATGCTCGGGTACATGAATCCCGAATCGCTGCGTCGGACGCTCGATACGCGACGCGTCGCGTTCTTCAGCCGCTCGCGCAACGAGCTCTGGACCAAGGGCGAGACGTCCGGCCACTACCTCGACGTGGTCGACGTGAGCGCCGACTGCGATTCGGACACGATCCTCGTGCTCGCGCATCCGGTCGGGCCGACCTGTCACAAGGGCACCGAGACCTGTTTCGCGGAGGCCCCCGCGCCGGCTGCGTCACGGATCGCGTTCCTGGCATCGCTCGAGGAGACGATCGCGCGGCGCATCGCCGAGAGCCCCGAAGGCAGTTACACGTCACGGCTGTACGCGAGCGGGATCGGTCGCATCGCCCAGAAGGTCGGCGAGGAAGGCGTCGAGACCGCGCTGGCGGCGGTCACACGCGACGACGGCGAACTCCTCGGCGAGTGTGCCGACCTGCTCTATCACCTGCTCGTGCTGCTCAAGGCGCGCAACCTGTCCCTGGAACTCGTCGTGCAGGAACTCGCCTCGCGCCACGCCTCGAAGGCCTGAGGTCGCACGGCCGATCACGACGATGTCGTCGCCCGGTACCAGTCGATCCTGCGCGTCAGCACCATGATCGAGGCCAGCACCGAGAACAGCAAGCCGGCCCCGAGCACCAGCGCGTTGTCCTCGCTGATCAACAGCCCGTACAGCGCGCCATAGAGCGTTCCCAGCATCGCGGCAAGGCCGGCTCCACGGAGCCAGCCCCCCAGGACGTGCGCGAGGTAGTGGCCGATGAGTCCGACGCACGCGAGCGCCGCCACCAGGTACGCGGTGGCGAACGGGATGCGTTCGGAGAGCGCGAGCAGCAGCAGGAAGAAGATCGAGAGCGCGAGCCCGACCAGCCCGTACTGGATCGGGTGAATCCGCAGGCGCTTGAGCAGTTCGAACATGAAGAACGCGACGAACGTGAGCAGCACGAACAGCACGCCGTACTTGGTCGCTCGATCGACCTGGGTATAGGTGTCGACGGGATCCACGAGCGACACGCTGATCGCGTCGAGCGCGCGGGCCGCGTCGGACGTTCGCAGCACCTCGCGGTACTGCGATTGCGCATTGCTCGCGAGCGACGAGACCTCCCACCGGGCCCGGAAACCCGTCGGGCCGATCTCCCGGGCGCGCGGCAGGAAGGCGCCGTGGAATTTCGGGTGCGGCCAGGGCGAGCCGAGCGAGATCGCGTTACGCTCCGCGAGCGGCACGACCGACAGCGTCTCGGTGCCCTGCAGTGCAGCTGAGAACTCGACCTCGAACGCCAGCGTCTGGCCCTGCGTCGGTGTCGGGAGCAGCGCGTGCAAGCCGGTTCCGACCCGCTGGCCGAGCCCCTGGCGCAGCGGTCGGGGCGCTCCTGCGACTCGCAGCGACGGCACGCCCACCAGTCCACGCACGTCGCCGATGCCGATGCCGAGCCGCGGCTCGCCCAGCGTGCGCGGGCTTGCCGGATCGTCGTCGTCAGGGATCGTGACTCGAAAGTCCGCACGCAGCGCTGCGTCCAACTCGAACACGCGGACCTCGTGAAGGCCACGCATGCGGGGCAGCGATCGCAGTCGACCCTGCACGTCGAGCGTGCGGGGGAAGAATATCCAGCCGCCGGTCTCCACGTGCTCGACCCGGCGCGATACACCGTTCTCGTCGGGCCGGACCCCGACGACGCGATCGCTGTAGGGAACGTACAGGACCGGGCCGGACAACGCCTGGGCGCCGGCCGTGCTGCGCGCCACTTCCGCGACGGCCTCGGTCCGGTAGCGCTCACGGTCCGCCACGGTACCGCGAATCATCGCCAGCGGGATCAGCAGCGCCACGGTCAGGCCGAGCACCATCAGGATCTTCCAGGTCACGCGCATGAATGCCTCCCTCACTGCGGGTTGGAGACACTCTCGCGCGGCCGGAGGGGGTGACGATGGCGAGTGTGTGAAGCGAGCGTGAAGTCAGGCGGGGATCGTCAAGGTTGCCACGGCGCCGCCGCCGTCCCGGTTTTCCAGCCTCGCGGCGCCTGCATGCAGGGCCGCCGTTTCGGCGACGAAGCACAGGCCGAGGCCACTGCTGCGGCTGCCACCGCTGGGGCGCGGCGTTGAATAGAACCGCTCGAACACTCGTTCCCTTGCGTAGTCGGCCACACCGGGCCCGCGATCGGCCACCGCCACGCACCAGGACGCACCGCGTCGCTCGATCGACAGGTCGATCGTGCTGTCCACGGGTGCGAAGTCGACGGCATTCTCGAGCATGTTGACGAGGGCCTGACGCAACAGGAAGGCATCGCCTTGCACCAGCGCCTGCGTGCCGTCGACGCGCACGTTCAATCGACGCAGCCTGAGTCGTGTGGCCAGCCGCTCCAC
>JAJTCR010000053.1 GCA_021325695.1 Steroidobacteraceae bacterium
CACGACGCTCGCCGCGACGCCGGAAGACACGCCGTTCGCCGCGATGTTCCTGGTCGAGGCGGACGGCGCGACCTTGACTCGCGTGTCGGTCGCGGGGCTGCCGGGCGACGAGGCGATGTTGCCGGCGCAGGTGAACCTCGACGCCCCGGAGGGCGAACTCCAGCGCGTGCTGGCGTCGGCTTGCACCCTCGAGTCCGCGAAAACCTGCCGGACGCTCGACGTCGAGGCGACCTCGCTACCACCACTACCGGCACGGCCCTGGCCCGAACTCGTGCGCACCGTGGCGTGCCTGGCCGTCACGCAACCCGGTCAGTCACGGCCTTACGGGGTGCTGCTCGTCGGCATCAGTCCGCGCCGGCCGCTCGATGCGACGTATCGCAGCTTTCTCGAATTGGCGGCGGGACACGTCGCGACATCGATCGCGAATTCTCGCAGCCACGAAGAGGAACGGCGTCGCGCGCGCATGCTGACCGAGCTCGACCGCGCCAAGACGACGTTCTTCACCAACGTGAGCCACGAATTCCGCACGCCGCTCACGCTGATGCTGGGACCGCTCGAGCAGATGCTCGCGCTCGGGCATGACGGCGTGCCGGAACGGCTCCAGCCGGACCTCCAGACGATCTACCGCAGTTCGTTGCGCCTCCTGAAACTCGTCAACACGCTGCTCGATTTCTCGAGGATCGAAGCCGGTCGCGCCGATGCGAGTTTCGAGCCCACGGACCTGGCGCATTACACCGAGGAACTCGCCAGCGTCTTCCGGTCGACCGTCGAAGGCGCCGGGTTGCGTTATTCGGTCGAGTGCGAGCCGCTGCACGAGCCCGTGTACGTCGATCGGCAGATGTGGGAGAAGGTCGTCTTCAACCTGCTGTCGAACGCGCTCAAATTCACGCTGTCCGGTGAGATTGCGGTCCGCCTGCAGGGGCGCGGCGACCACGTCGAATTGAGCGTCTCCGACACCGGCTTCGGCATCGCACCCGCCGAGCAGTCGCGGATCTTCGAGCGGTTCCACCGGCTCACGAACGTGCGCGCCCGAACACAGGAGGGCACCGGCATCGGACTCGCGCTGTCCCAGGAATTCCTGCGACTGCACGGCGGCACGCTGCGGGTCGACAGCGAGCCCGATCGCGGCTCGGTCTTCACGGTTTCGATCCCGCGTGGACACGCGCACCTGCCGCCGGAACACCTGCGTGCGCAGACGCTGCACGACAAACTCGGCGTGCGCAGCGCTGCGTACGTCAACGAAGCCGTCGGTTGGCTGGGCGGCGCAGTCTCGGAACGTGCAACTCCCGACGGGATCGGGCACGCGCCGACATCGGGCCTGCGCCCTCGCGTGCTCGTTGCGGACGACAACGCGGACATGCGCGCTTACCTGAGCCGGATCTGCGGCGAACGCTGGGACGTCGAGACCGTGGGCGACGGTCTCGCGGCGCTCGCCACGATCCAGCGCGAGCCACCGGATCTCGTGCTGTCCGACGTGATGATGCCGGGCCTCGACGGCCTCGAACTGGTCCGTCGGCTCAGGGCGGACGCGACGACGCGCGAACTTCCGGTCATCCTGCTGTCGGCGCGCGCGGGCGAGGAAGCGCGGCTCGAAGGCCTGCAGGCCGGCGCGAGCGACTATCTCGTGAAGCCCTTCTCTGCGCGGGAAGTGCTGGCATACGTCGAAGCCCGGCTCGAAATCGCGGCCATCCGTCGCAACGCCGAGCACGGCCTGCGACAGAGCGCGGTGCTGAACGAAATCCAGCGCGACACGCTGGCGCTGACCATGGGTGGGGCTCCCGTGGACGCGGTGTTGCAGGTGATCGCGGATTCGGGCCGCCGGCTGCTCGGCGACGAGGCCTGGACGGCGGTTTACCTGCAGGATCCGGCCGAAGCGATGCTGCGGTTCGGTGCCTCGTCGGGACTGCCTGACCTTTACGCCCGGGAGGCACGTGACATCCCGGTCGGCCCGGAGTCGTTGCCGTGCGGTCGCTCGGCATTCTCCGGTCGCGCGACGATCGTCCGCGACCTCGTGGACGATGCGGCCTGCGCGCCGTACCTGCCGCTGGCCCGCACGCTCGGCGTGCGCTCCTGCTGGTCGTTGCCGATCTGCTCGGCCGAAGGGCGCGTGCTCGGCACCTACGCGGTCTACCGCCGCGAGCCGAGCGAGCCTTCCGCAGTCGAAATCGACCGCATGGAATTGCTCACGCAGACCGCCGCCGTGGTGCTCGAACATTACGCGAGCACTCGCGTGCGGGAGACGGCCGAGACGACGTTGCGCGTCAGCGAACAGCGCCTCAACGCGGCGCTCGAACTGGCGAACGCAAGCCGCCGGGAGATCGAGAGCCTGCTCGATGCCGCGCCACTCGGTGTCTACGTCGTCGACGCCGATTTCAGGTTCCGCCAAGCCAACCCTACCGCGCGGGCGACGTTCGGCGTCGAACACGACATCATCGGGCGCGACTTCGCGACGGAGGTCGGGCGGCTCTGGCCGGCCGGCCACGCGGCGGAAATCGTGGGTCTCTTCGAGGACACGCTCGCGACGGGCCAGTCGCACGTCGTGCCGGAGCGCGTGCAGGTCCGACGCGACCTCGGTACGGTGGAGTACCACGAGTGGCAGATCGACCGCATTCCCCTGGCGGACGGTCGGCCGGGCGTCGTCTGCTATTACCGCGACATTTCCACGCACGTCCGCGCGCGCAAGGCGCTGGCGCGCGCCGAGGCGCTGACGTCGGGCCAGAAGCGGGCGCTCGAGCTCTCGCTGAACGGCGGCGCGATCAACGAAGTGCTCGACGTGCTCGCGCGCACCGGCTACCAGGTCTTCCGCGACCAGGCGCCGACCGCGCTGTTCCGGACCGGTCCGCGGGGTCGCCGCGGCGAGCTCGTGGCTTTCGCCGGACTTCCGTACAGCTACGTCCGGTCGTTCCGCGAGGCCAACCTGATCGAGGTGTCACCGAGCCGACGTGCGATCCTGCACGGTGAGATGGTCGTGGTCGCGGACGTGCGGACCGACCCCACCTGCGAGTCATACCGCGACATCGCCGCGTCGTACGACATCCGCGCGCTATGGTCGTTCCCGATCCGCGCTCCCGACGGCACGGTGCTCGGTGCGTTGACGGTGTACCGGCACGAATCCGGTGCGCCGGAGGCCGAAGACGTCGAGTCGATGCGGCTGCTCGCCGATACCGCGGGCATGCTGCTCGAACGGGATCGCGTCGTCGCGGCGCGCAACGCGGCAGAAGAAGCCCTGCGCGAAAGCGAGCGGCGCATCCGCGAACTCGCGGATGCGATGCCGCAGCTCGTGTGGACGTCCGACTCGAACGGGACGATCGACTACTACAACGGCCGTGCGGTGCAGTACCAGGGCATTGGACCAGGCGCGACGAGCGGCGTCGATTGGCGCCCGATCCTGCATCCGGACGACGTGGAGGCCACGGCCATGGCCTGGGAACGTTCGACGTCGCTGGGCCTGCCGTACGCCTGCGAGCACCGGCTGCTGATGGCCGACGGCAGTTATCGCTGGCACCTGAGCCGGGCCGAACCCGTGCGCAGCGGCGAGAGCGACGGCCGCGAGAAGGTCCGCTGGTTCGGCACGGCGACGGACGTCGACGAATTGCGGGCAGCCCGCGAAGCGCTTCGCGACAACGAGGAGCGATTGCGCGACGCGGACCGGCGCAAGGACGAGTTCATCGCGATGCTGGCGCACGAGCTGCGCAACCCGCTCGCGCCGATCCGCACGGGACTGCAGGTGATCCAGCGCGCGCCCGAGCGCGTGCGGGAAGTGGGTCGGCTCGGCGAGATCATGGAGCGGCAGGTCACGCACATGGTGCGGCTGATCGACGACCTGCTCGATGTCTCACGCATCACGTCGGGTAAGCTGGTGCTCCAGCGCCAGCCGAGCACGCTGCAGGAGATCGTCGCAGGCGCGGTCGACGCCAACCGCTCGGCCGTGGCCGCTGCGGGACTCGAGCTCGCCGTGCACGTGCCCGAGCAACCGCTGCTGCTCGACGTCGATCCGACACGCTTCCTGCAGGTGGTCTCGAACCTGCTCAACAACGCGTCCAAGTTCACCCCCGCGGGAGGTCGCATCGTCCTGTCGTCCTTCGTGGAAGGCGAGGGCGACGCGGCGCAGCTCGTGCTGTGTGTCGCGGACACCGGGATCGGCATCCGGCCCGACATGCTGCAACGCGTGTTCGAGATGTTCATGCAGGCCGAGCCGGCGCTGCCGAGGTCGAACAGCGGCCTCGGCATCGGACTTGCGCTGGCGCGCCAGTTGATGGAGATGCACGGCGGGACGCTGGAAGCACACAGCGAAGGACCGGGCAGAGGCAGCACTTTCACCCTGCGGCTGCCGCTCGGGCGGCACGCGGTGGATCGCCGGGGCACAACCGTCCCGACGCCAAGCGTGACCTGCACGCGTCGTGTACTGATCGTCGACGACAACTCCGACGCCGCGGAGGCGCTCGCGATGCTCGTCACCGACCTCGGCGGCGCGGCCTGCACCGCGAACGACGGCTACAGCGGCGTCGAGCGCATCGGCGACTTCGATCCCGAGATCGTCTTGCTCGATCTCGGCATGCCGGGCATGGACGGCTACGAGACCTGTCGTCGCATGCGCGAGGCCGGTTCGCGCGCGTACATCGTCGCGCTGACGGGCTGGGGCCAGGAGAAGGACCGTCACCAGGTGCTGCGCAGCGGCTTCGACGCGCACCTGACCAAACCGGCCGACCCGGCCCACCTCGAAGAACTGCTGGCGTCCGGGCGGCTCAGGACCGCGCCGCGGCTGTCTTAGCTCAGCGCCCGGCGGCCGCGCCGGCGGCGGGCAGCGCGAGCAGTGCGTCGCGACGTCCCAGCAGGGCCTTGCGCGCCCGCGCATCCAGCAGCTCGCCGAGCACCGACGTGAGCGTGGCCTCGTCGAGCCGTTGCAGCCGTCGACGCAGCTCGACGCCCGGCTTCGGCGGTTGCGACTGCAGGTAAGCGGGGAAGCCGCGGCCCGTGCCGAAGGCCTTCGCGTGATTCGTGGCGTAGACGTACCACTCGGACGCGTCGAACAGCAGGCTCTCGAGCGTGCGGCCCTCGTTGCCGACCAGTCCGTCGAACGCGTACACGAGCTGGAACTGCGGCTCGAGCGCGCACCAGCCGGCCGCGCGGAGCGACTGCTTCTGGACGTCGGCTTGCGACACCCACTTGGCGGGACGCGCCTGCACCACGCCGCGCTGGCCCTGCACCTCGCGCTCGACCGTGGCGGGCACGATGCCGAGGCCGAGGTGGCGATCGAGCCGGAAGGCCGCCACTTCCTTGCGGACGTCGCCGGCGCTGCGTTGCTGGAACACGCCGGGAATCCTGCGGCCCTCGTGCTCGATCACGACGTCGAGCTCACCGGGCCCGCGCGGTCCGGTCACCGACACCGTGCCGGCAGTCAGTGCGGCCGCCACGACGGCGTCCTCGACCGAGTTCGGTGCGACGTACAGTCCTTCGGACGCCGGCGCCGCGAGCTGCGACTCGCCGGTGTACCGCACGCTCAGCTTCGGTCCCTCGATCGTCAACGCGGCTCCGCGACCCTTGTAGACGGCCTTGTTCATTCCGGCATCGAGCTTGACGACACGTCCGTCGAAGCGTGTCACGGCACGCAGGTTGCGCGTCGGCGTGTGACCCACCACCACGCGCGCGACCTTGAACTGCTCGAGCAGCGGCGCCAGGACGTCGCCCTCGGCCACTTCGTTGCAGAGTGCGGCGCCGCGATACCAGTTGGGTCCGTCGGGATTCAGCAGGGGGTGAGCGTCGGCCTCCGCGAAACCCTTCACCGCGGCCTCGAGTTCCGGCGCTGCGTTGCCACCGGCCAGCCGGGCCGCCAGGCGTTCCTTCGCAAGCTCGGGTCGCGCGGCGAAAGCGTCGCCCGGTTGCAGCAGTCCGGCCTGCTCCAGTTGCGAATATCGCTGCACATACTCGACGACCGCCGTGCGATAGCGGGTGTTGAGCTCGGCCAGGGTCATGCCCTGCAGCACCGGCGACGGCCCGGCGTGCATGAACAGCGTGTCGTCGACCACGACCGCGACCGGCAGGCCGAGCAGCCAGCGCCCGTACCGGCCGTCGTGTGCAAGCGCGGCGCGGTGGCCGAAATACCCGGGCGCAAACTTCTGGTCGAACGCGGACCCCGAACCGGGACCATTGGCCTTTTCCCAGTCCGCGCGCAGCCGCTCGCGCAATCCCGGCGGCTCGAGGTCGACGTACGCCGCGTACTCGCCCGGATCGACGTAGCGCAGGTCGCCGAGCACGTTCATCGCCTCGTGATTGCCGAGCACGACGTGCAGTGCGCCGCCGGCCGATTGCGCCTCGGACTGCAGCCGCATCAGCAGGTCCATCACCTTGCGGGAACCGGCGCCGCGGTCGAGCAGGTCGCCGAGGCTCACGACGTGGACGCGACCGCCGGCCCAGCGGTCCTGAGGGCCCAGCACGCCGGCTTCGCGCAGCAGCGTGACGAGTTCGTCGTAGGCCCCGTGCACGTCCGCAAACGCGATCACGCGGCCGACGCCGCGCCATTCCGCCTGCGCGGCGGGCGGGGCGGGCGCCTGCGCCAACGCCAGCGGGGACGCGGCGACCAGGCAGGCGCAGGCCGCGACGCATGAACGAAAGCGAACTCGTGCACTGCGCTGCATGGCGATCCCCGGTCAGGTCGACGGCGGTGCGACGGTGGTGATCTCGCCGCGATCGATGCGCTCGAGCAGGCGGCCCAGCAGCCGGTTGATCGACTGCAACTCGATTTTGGTCAGTCCCATCTGCAGCTGCCCGCCATCGCGGCGCACGCCACGCCGCGGCGAGCTGTTCGGACCCAGCGGCGCCGGCACCCACGCGCCGTCCTTGAGCTCCCATTGCGCGAGCACCCCAAGCCTGGCCTCGAGCACCTCGGGCGTGATCGTCCGCAGCCTCGCGACCGTGTCGGCCGGCATTTGCGTGACGCGCACGTCCTTCCAGAGTTCGCCCCGGTCGGCGTCCTCCGAGGCGAAGGCGACGCCGTGGTCGATCGAGAAGACGCGCGGGCCGCGCTCGGCGCGTCCGATCAGGAAGTTGCCCGCGTTCGAGTCGCGGTGCTGGATCACGTACGTCAGTGCGTTAAGCTGTCCGATGTGGCGCGCGTAGACCGGGTCGGCGGCGAACCGCTCCGCGTCGAAGACGTCGGCAATGACCTTGATGTCGTTGAGCCAGTACTGCACGACCGCTAGCACCTGGTCGGCCGGCGGAAACGTGCGCGCGACGTCGGGCGAGTATTTCGCGAAGTCGGCGAGGGGGACGAACCTCAGCGTCGTGGGCGGCACGAGGTACTCCGGCGGGTCGAGGAACAGCTTCTGCAGTTCGTACGCGGCCAGGTCGTAGCGGGGGACGTTGTTGAACGTGTTCGCGCCCG
>JAJTCR010000054.1 GCA_021325695.1 Steroidobacteraceae bacterium
CATGGTCTCGGCGAGCGCTTCCTCGGCCTGGTGGCCGGCGGCGGCCATGATCGTCTCCTGGTAGTCCAGCGAGACGGTGTCGAAGATCAGGCCCTCGAGCGAAGGCGCGTGGGAGCGGGTCAGCGACTCGGTGCAGCCCGTGCACTCCTGGAACGGCAGCCAGATCACGGACGGCCGCTTCGCGTTCTCGAGCGCGTGGGCGACCTTCCCGATCATCGACGGGGGCAACGCCATCAGCGACGTCGTCGCGGCCACGAATTTCATGAAGCCGCGCCGCGACACGCCGTTCGCCGCCAGGACTTCACCCAGTGTTTGTTCTTTGCGCATTGCCCACGAACCCCTCTAGAGTAAGAGTGATCCTCAGCGGCAAACGGCCGGCCCGGCGCGGGTCAGTCGGTTTCGCCGCTGAGCTTCCGAGACAGAAGATCCAGACCGATACGCACGTCGGTTTCCTGTGCGAGCAGGATTTCCGGCATGCGCGAAACTTCGACGAAGCGGCCGACGACTTCGTTGGTCGCGTTGAAATGCGTGACCCGCCAGACGCCGCTGAACTGCGTCTCGTAGATCTGGCTCGGGCCCATCGCCTCGAGCGCGACTTTGACTTCGCCCGTGCCGAGCGCGGCGTCGATCTTCTCGAACTCGCCCGGCGCGAGCGGGATCGAGCCGAGGTCGATCGTCGTCGATTCGCCGGTCTCGAGCAGGCGTTGCAGGGCGTGCTTGACCTCGTGCAGCAACGGCACGACGTTCAGCGTGAAGGCGTCGATTTCGTCAGAAGAGGTCGGCTCGACCTTGACGCCGATCGTCTTCAACGCGTAGTTGGCGACGTCCTTGCTCATGCCGCGACCCTCGCGGCGTCCGCAGCATCCCAGCGGCGCACGAAGTCGACGGCGCGCCGCGCGACTTCGTCGAGCGCGGCCGCAACGGGCGCAGAACAGGTTTCGCTCCAGTCGACGAACTCCGGCTGGACGCCGATCAGCGCGCGTTGCTGCGGGAAGCAGCCTGACAGGTGCGCCATCGTCATGAGGTCGCAGAGGCCGACTTCGTGCACGCTGCGACGTGGGCGGCCGAGGAACTCGTCCATCGCGCGGCCCTCGAAGCTCTCGACGGTGCCGGCGGACGCGTGAAGCTCCGCCGCGTCGAGCACGATCAGCCGACGGTACGTCTCGAGCGTCGGCAGCAGCATGAAGCACAGCGTGCCGCCGTCGAGGAGGTCGACGTCCCGCTCATCGTCGCCGAGCAGCACGCGGATGCGTTCGAGGGCATGCACGCCCGCACCCTCGTCCCCTAACAGGGTGTTGCCGATGCCGAGGATGAGTGTGCTTTTCAAGGATCCCCCTGCCCGTCGCATCGCAGTGTGCTGACCGCACGATCGCGGTGGTCTATGCTCCACTGCGCGCGCCACTTTATAGTGCGTGAGGCGGCGAAGCCGCACTCAGGGCAATTACCTATTTTTATAGGCGTGCGGCGTCTGCGAGCCTCGCGCCCAGGACACGATCCAGAACCGCAGGAGTGACTTGGAAATGTGCCTGGCCGTACCCATGAGGATCAAGCGCATCGACGGCTTCGCCGCGACCTGCGAGGCGAAGGGCATCGAGCGCGAAGTGAGCCTGTTCATGCTGCAGGGCGAGCCGCTCGCGGTGGGCGATCACGTGCTCATCCACGTCGGCTACGCCCTCCAGAAGGTGAGCGAGGAGGAAGCACGCTCGGCCTGGGAACTGTTCGACGAGATCCTCGAGCATGCATGAGCTCGCGGTCTGCCAGGCCCTGATCGAACAGGTCGAGCGGATCGCCCGTGAGCAGGGGGCGCGCCGCGTGCTCTCGATCACCGTGTCTGTCGGAGCGCTGTCGGGCACCGAGGCCAGGCTGCTCGAGCACGCGTACCCGATCGCGGCGGCCGGTACCGTGGGCGCCGAGGCCGCGCTGGTGGTCGAATCCGTTCCGGTCACGGTCCGGTGCCGCGAGTGCCGGGCCGAGACCGAGGTCGCGCCGAACCGTCTGTTGTGCGGAGCCTGCAGCGACTGGCACGTCGATGTCGTCGCGGGCGAGGAGTTGTTGCTGCGGCGCGTCGAGTTCGAGACGGCAGGCGCCGCCATCCACTGACCCCAACCGGCAGTGCTGCCGGCGGTGGGCCAGCCTTGAGCAGGAGGTCAGACGATGTGCCGTGATTGCGGTTGTTCACTGGGTCCGTCCGCCGCGCGTGCGCCCTTCGCGACGCAACCGGCGGCGGCTTCCCACGGGCACGTCGAATCGATCGAGGTCATCACCGCGATCCTCGACGCCAACGACCAGGTCGCGGCGCACAACCGCTCGCACTTCGACGCGCACGGCGTGCTCGCCGTGAACCTGATGTCCTCGCCGGGTTCCGGCAAGACGTCGCTGCTCGAGGCGACGATCCGTGCGCTGCAGGGCGAACTCGACGTGGCGGTGATCGAAGGCGATCTCGCCACCGAGAACGATGCCGCGCGAATCCGCGCCTGCGGCGTGCCGGCCGTGCAGATCACCACGGGCAACGCCTGCCACCTCGACGCGCAGATGGTGCACGAGGCGCTGCACGAGTTGCCGCTTGCAGGTCTCGACGTCCTGTTCATCGAGAACGTCGGCAACCTGGTCTGTCCGGCCAGCTTCGACCTCGGCGCGCACCTCGACGTGACGCTGCTGTCGGTCACCGAAGGCGACGACAAGCCGGCCAAGTATCCCGTCATGTTCCGGGCGGGCGACCTCACGTTGATCACCAAGGTCGACCTGCTGCCGCACATCGAGGAGTTCAGCGTCGAGCGCGCGCGCGAGTCGCTGCGCCACGTCGGTTTCGGCGGCCGCATCCTCGAGGTGAGCAAGCGCGGCGGCGACGGTCTCGCCGCGTGGCTCGACTGGTTGCGCAGCGAGGTCGCTTCGCGTCGCGCGGCGGCTGCCTGAAGCATGCCTGCAGGGGGAAAACGACCATGACCACCGGAACCGAGTGGCTCGAACGCATCCGCGCGTTGCCGCTGCCGCCGTCGATCAAGGTGATGAACGTGTGCGGTGGGCACGAGCGATCGATCACGACCGCGGGCCTGCGCAAGGCGATTCCGTCCAACATCGAGCTGGTGCCGGGACCGGGCTGTCCGGTGTGTATCTGTCCCGAAGAGGACATCTACGAGGCGATCCAGCTCGCGCTGCACGAGAAAGTGATCCTGGTCGCCTACGGCGACATGCTGCGCGTGCCGGTCAACGCGCCGAAGAGCGAGCCGCGCTCGCTCGAGCAGGCGAAGGCGAGCGGCGCCGACGTACGGCCGATCGCGAGCCCGCTGGAAGCCGCGCGGATCGCGCACGAGAATCCCGACCGCAAAGTCGTGTTCCTGGCCGCGGGCTTCGAGACGACCACGGCGCCGGCCGCGGCGCTGCTCGCCCAGGGGGCGCCGGACAACCTGCTCTTCCTGATGTCGGGACGCCTGACCTGGCCGGCCGTCGCGATGCTGCTCGAGTCGGGCGAGCCCGGATTCGAAGCGCTGATCGCGCCGGGCCACGTTTCCACGGTGATGGGCCCGGAGGAGTGGGAATTCATTCCGCGGCAGCACGGGTTGCCGACCGCGATCGCGGGTTTCGCGCCGGAGTCCCTGCTCGCCGCGCTCTATTCGGTGCTGCGGCAGAAGCTCGAGGGCAAGTGTTTCCTCGACAACTGCTACCCGCAGGTCGTGCGGCCGGGCGGCAACCGGGTGGCGCAGCGGTACATGGACGAGACGATGGACGTGGTCGATGCCAACTGGCGCGGCGTCGGCACGATCCCGCGGTCGGGTTACGCGATCAAGCCGCACCTCGCGGCGCACGATTCGCGCCAGCAACTGCCGTCGTACACCGAGATGTCGCGCAAGCGTGCCGGCGAAATGCCGCCGGGGTGCGACTGCGCCCGCGTCGTCCTGGGCAAGATCTACCCCAACCACTGCCGCCTGTATGGACTGGCCTGTACGCCGCGCCACCCGATCGGGCCGTGCATGGTCTCGGACGAAGGCGCCTGCCGGATCTGGTGGGCCGACGGGGTGCGCGAAAACGTCTGGGAAGGTCGCAAGGCCGCGGGTGCCGAAGCCTGAGCCGAACCCGCCTCGCCGGGATCGCGCCGTGACCGAGCAGGCCCCGGCGTCCGTCGCGCGGCGCCTGCTGCTCGGCGGCCGGGTGCAGGGCGTGGGCTTCCGTCCGTTCGTCTACCGGCTGGCACACGAACTCCGACTCGACGGGTTCGTGCGCAACCTGCGCGGTGACGTCGAGGTGGTGCTGTGCGGCGAGCCGCCGCGGCTCGACCGTTTCGAACGCGAGATCGTCGAACGCGCGCCGCCGCTCGCCCGACCGCGGCTCGTCGAATCGACACCGTACGAAGGAGCCGTCGGGCGTGGATTCCACATCGCCTCGAGCACCGCGTCGCCCGCACCGCAGATCTCGGTGCCGCCCGATTTCTTCTGCTGTCCGGACTGCCTGAGCGAGTTGCAGGACCCCGCGGACCGTCGCCACGGCTACGCGTTCATCAACTGCACCCAGTGCGGGCCTCGCTACACGCTGATCGAGTCGCTGCCCTACGATCGTCCGAACACGACGATGCGCACGTTCGAGCTCTGCCTCGCGTGCCGTCGCGAATACGAGGACCCGCTCGACCGGCGCTTCCATGCCGAACCCGTGGCGTGTCCCGTGTGCGGGCCGCACCTGCAGTTCGTGAGCGGCGCCGGTGCCGCGTCGCCTGCGACCGATGCCGTGACCGACGATGCCACCGCCCTCGCCGCGGCGGTGGCGGTGCTGCGGCGGGGCGAGGTGCTCGCGGTCAAGGGTATCGGCGGTTATCACCTGCTGTGCGACGCGCGCCGCGAGACTGCGGTGTCGCGACTGCGCGAGCGCAAGCGTCGGCCCGACAAGCCGCTCGCGGTCATGTTTCCGTGGCAGGGCGCGGACGGGCTCGAGGGCGTCGCCGGCATCTTCGACCTGGAGCCCGCCGCCCGTGCGGCGCTGCTCGACCCGAGTCGGCCGATCGTGCTGCTGCGCACGCGCGGCGCGAGCGACCTCGCGGGCGGTGTCGCGCCGGGGCTGCGCGAGGTGGGCGTGTTCCTGCCGTACAGCCCGCTGCACCAGTTGCTGCTCAGTGCGTTCGGCGGCCCGGTCGTCGCGACGTCGGGCAACGTGAGCGGCGAACCGGTGCTGACCGACGCCGTCGAGGCCACGGCGCGGCTCGCGCAGATCGCCGACGCCTTCCTGCATCACGACCGGCCGATCGTGCGACCGGCCGACGATTCCGTGGTGCGCGTTATCGCCGGTCGCGCGCGGCCGATCCGTCTCGGGCGCGGCGTCGCCCCGCTCGAACTGGAACTGCCCGAGCGTTTGCCGTACCCGGTGATCGCGGCGGGTGCGCACCTGAAGAACACGGTCGCGCTGGCCTGGGATCGTCGCGTCGTCGTCTCGCCGCACATCGGCGACATGGGCACGCTGCGCAGCGAACGCGTGTTCGCGCAGGTCGCGGCCGACCTGCAGCGACTGTACGACGTGCGCGCCGAGGCCGTGCTGTGCGACGCGCACCCGGACTACGCGACGTCGCGGTGGGCGCGCACGACCGGCCTGACCGTGCATCCGGTGCTGCACCACCACGCGCACGCCTCGGCACTCGTGCAGGAGCACGGTCAGCACGCGCAACCGGCGATCGTTTTCGCCTGGGACGGCGTCGGTTTGGGCGGCGACGGCACGCTCTGGGGTGGCGAGACGTTCGTCGGTCGACCGGGCCAGTGGCAACGCCGCGCCAGCCTGCGGCCGTTTCACCTGCCCGGGGGCGATCGGGCCGGGCGTGCCCCCTGGCGCAGCGCCGCCGCGCTGTGCTGGGAACTCGGCATCGAATGTCCGGCGCCGGTGCCCGACCCGATCGTGCGCAGCGCATGGCAGCGGCGATTGAACGCGCCGCGGTCCTCGGCCGCAGGCCGCCTCTTCGACGCCGCCGCGGCGCTGATCCTCGGCGTCGGCGAGACGAGTTTCGAGGGGCAGGGGCCGATGTGGCTCGAGGCCATTGCGCGCCGTCCGGTTGCCGCGCATCCCGACCTGCCGCTCGCCCCCGACGATGAAGGCGTGCTGCGTCTGGATTGGGCGCCGCTCGTGCGCTGGCTCGTGACCCACCCCGACGTGGAACCGGCCGATCGCGCAGGCGCGGTGCACGCCGCGCTCGCGGCTGCGATCGTCACCACGGCGGAGACGCTGCGCGTCCAGCACGGTTGCGCGACCGTGGGACTCACCGGGGGCGTGTTCCAAAACCGGCTGCTCGGCGAATGGGCCGCGGCGGCGCTCGACGAGCGCGGCTTTCGCGTACTGATGCCCGTACAACTCCCTTGCAACGATGGCGGTCTCAGCTATGGCCAGGTCGCCGACTTCGCCGGCCGAAACGTCTAGACTTGCCGCCCCATGCTCTGGTTCGAACGCCCCTTTCTCGCCGTCCTGCGCCACGAATACCGGGCGTCGATGCGCTTCACCGAGGACGACGCCGCGGAAGTCATGCCCGCGGCGCCGGACTTCCCGTGCCAGCTCTACGTGCACGTGCCGTTCTGCGAAGTGCTGTGCCCGTTCTGCTCGTTTCACCGCGTGCGTTACGATGAAGCGAAATCGCGCCGGTACTTCGCGGCACTGCGCCACGAGATCCAGCATTACCTCGACGCCGGCTTCCGGTTCGGCGACGTCTACGTCGGCGGCGGCACGCCCACGGTCAATCCCGACGAGCTGATCGAGACGCTCGAGCTCGTTCGACGGGCCTCGCCGGTGCGCACGGTCTCGATCGAGACCAACCCCAACCACCTCGACCGCCCGACGCTCTCACGCTACCGCGACGCGGGCGTCACGCGGCTGTCGGTCGGCGTGCAGAGCTTCGACGACGGACTGCTCGCCGGCATGGAGCGCCGCGAAAAGTACGGCCACGGCGAACTGATCCGCGAGCGGATCGCGGCGGTGCAGGGGCTGTTCCCGACGCTCAACGTCGACATGATCTTCAACCTGCCGGGCCAGACGCTCGCGATGCTCGAGCACGACCTCGACGTGTTGCAAGGGCTCGCCGTCGACCAGATTTCGTTCTACCCGTTGATGACGGCCCCGACTGCCCGGCACAAGATGGAGAAGAGCATGGGTCGCAACGACCCCGCGCTGCGCCATCCGATGTACGAGCGGATCGTCGAGCGACTGCTCGGCGCCGAGTACCACGCCGCCTCGGCATGGTGTTTCTCGCGCAACCAGGGGATGTTCGACGAGTACATCATCGACCAGGCCGATTACGTGGGCGTCGGCAGTGGCGCCTTCAGCTACGTGGGCGGCGCCTACTACTCGACGACCTTTTCGCTGAACCACTACTGTCGCCGCGTCGAAGGCGGACAGAGCGGCATCACGCAGCGACGCCCC
>JAJTCR010000055.1 GCA_021325695.1 Steroidobacteraceae bacterium
CACCTCGCCCTCGTCGGCGAAAAAATCGCGGCCGAGAAGCTCCGGCTCGAGACGCTCGAGCAGCAGCGCGAGCAGCGCGTCGTGGCGCTGAAATCGTCGCAGGAGCAACGCGCCCGCGCGGTCGGTGCGATCGATCGCCAGATCCGGACTCGAGGCGGCGAGCTCGACCGGCTGCAGTCCCAGGCGCGGTCGGTCGAGAAGTTGATCGCCGAACTGCGCAAGGCGATCGAGAAGGCCGAACGGGAAGCCGCAGCCAGGTCGCGTGCCGGGACGGGAGCGAAGCCTGCGCCCTTCGAGCCGCTCAAGGGCAAGCTGCCGTGGCCCGTGCAGGACGGCAAGGTGCTGGCCCGGTTTGGCCAGCCTCGCGCGGGCGGGTCGCTGCGGTGGCAGGGGATGCTGATCGGGACCGATCGCGGCGCGCGGGTCCGCGCGCCTTTCGCCGGACGGGTCGTCTACGGCGACTGGCTCCCTGGCATGGGTCTCATGCTGGTCCTCGACCACGGCAGCGGCTTCATGAGCCTGTACGGCCACAACGAGGAATTGTTCCGCAAGGTGGGCGAGACGGTGACGGCCGGCGACGTGATCGGTTCGGTCGGCGATTCGGGTGGCCATGCCCAGCCGGCGCTGTATTTCGAGGTTCGCCGGGGTCGCACACCGGTCGACCCGCAGCTCTGGCTCACCCGGAAGTGAGGCGCGCGTCGCGGTTTTGAGCCAACCGAACCGGGATGATTTCAGTCCGGATATCTCCAGGTTGGTTCATTCCGATGCAGACGGCCATGGCGCTCGGTGACGCGCCGCTACCGGTCAGCGCAACGTCACTCGACCCGTACGGGCAGCTCATCAAGATGCTGCTGCCGCGCGCCCAGTCCATCCTCTTCTACGACCGCATGGGCGTATGCATCTGGCAAAGCGACGGTGTCGAGGGGCCCGACCTGCTGGCGCTGATGCAGGACGCGCACGCGGAGGAGATCGCGGGCGGCGAGGCGGGCACCGAAGGCTTTTCGGAGCGCCTGCCCGGCGGGCAGACGGCCTACGTGTTCGTGCTGCGCGACGAGTCGCGCGACCTGATCGGTTCCGTCGGCCTCGTCTGCCGCGACACCAACAACGAGAGTCGCCCGTTCTCGCTGCTACAGGCGCTGTTGCGCCCGGCGCTGCTGTGCCTGCAGCGGGAGCTCGCCTCGCAATCGAGCATCGGCAACCTGCAGCGCAGCCTCTCCGTCCGCGACCGCGATCTCGAACTGCTGCTCGGCGCGACGCAGGACGAGGCCTCCACCGGCGATGCGACCGACGACTTCGCACGGCTCGTGCAGGGCTGCATCGATCACCTCGGGTGCGCCGTCGGCGCGCTGCTGATCCCGGACAAGAACATCGCGGTCTGTCGCACCGGCGACGGGACGCCGCCGAGCTCGGGTGCGGAAGTGCTCACGCGCACGCACCGTCACCTGATCGGCTGGACGCAATTGCACCGGCAGACGATGACCTCGAACGCGCTCGCCTCGTCGGGTCCGCTCGCGAACGTGCGCTACAAGGTGCTGTCGTGCCCGGTCATGCACGGCGCGCAACGCGTGCTGGGCGTACTCGTGCTGTTCAAGCCGCTGCAGGGCGCCGACTTCGACCTGCGGCAGGTGCGCATCGTCGAGCTGCTCGCGCGGCGCGTGGCCTATATCCTCATGAACGCGTACGACCCGACGACGGGCCTGCTGACGCGACCGGCGTTCGAGAAGCGCGCGCACGCCGTGCTCGCCGCCGGCCAGGGCAACAATCACTGCGTCGTCTACGTCGACATCGACCGGCTGCACGTGCTGAACGAGAACCTCGGCATGCACGTCGGTGACGAAGTCATCGTGCGGGTGGCAGAGGCGATCCGCCGCAGCGTGACCCCGCGCATGCTCGCGTCGCGCATCTCGGGCGACCGCTTCGCGCTGCTGCTGCCCGACGCGAACGTCGACCGGGCGCAGGACCTCGCCGAACGCCTTCGCGATGCCCTCGAGCGGCTCGCGTTCGTGCGCGACCGCCAGACCGTCGACATCACTGCGAGTTTCGGCATCGCGGCGGTCATGGGCGGCCACCTGTCGTTGTCGCACGCGCTCGCCTCGGCCGAGATCGCCTGCAAGGCGGCCAAGGACCGGGGCCGCAACCGGGTCGAGATCTACGCCGACGGCGACCAGAGCATCGTCCGGCGCTACACCGACCTCACGCTGGTCGGCACGGTCCGGTCGGCGTTGCTCGACCAGCGATTCCGGCTCGAGGCGCAGCCGATCGTGCCGCTCAACGGCGCGCCGCCCCATCCGAAGTACGAGCTGCTGCTGCGCATGACCGACGAGGCCGGCAACAGCGTGCCGCCGGACAAGTTCCTCTCGGCCGCCGAGCGCTACCAGCTCGCCCCGGCAATCGACCGCTGGGTCGTCCGGCGCGTGATCGAGACGCTCAAGCCGCTGGCCGAGCGCCTGCAGCAGCTGCA
Organism: Steroidobacteraceae bacterium; assembly: GCA_021325695.1. Taxonomy (GTDB): domain Bacteria; phylum Pseudomonadota; class Gammaproteobacteria; order Steroidobacterales; family Steroidobacteraceae; genus RPQJ01. Next base: position 2,462 of record JAJTCR010000055.1, read on the forward strand.
CGCCTGCTTCGCGGTCAACATCTCCGGCCAGTCGCTCGGCGACGCCGACTTTGCGACGTTCATGGAGAGCACGCTGCGCGAATCGGGCCTGCCGCTCGAGCTGCTGTCATTCGAAGTGACCGAGACCGCGGCCGTCGCCAACATCGTCCGCGCCGAGGCGCTGCTCCGGCGGCTGCGGGAGCTCGGGTGCCCGGTCGCCCTCGACGATTTCGGCCGCGGCCTGAGCTCGCTCACCTACCTCAAGACCTTGCCGGTTACGTACCTCAAGATCGACGGGAGCTTCGTGCGCGATGTCGTCACCGACGAGCGCTCGCACGCGATGCTCAGCGCGATCGTGCAGCTCGCGCGGGCCATGGGCCTCGAAACCGTGGCCGAATGCGTGGAAAGCGATGCGATCCGCCAGGCGATCCAGGACCTCGGCGTGTCCTACGGCCAGGGGTTCTCGATCGGCCGCCCGGTGCCGCTCGACAAGGTGCTCGGCGCGCTGGATACGGCTAACATCTCTCCACGTGAGTTGCTGACCGTCGTATCGAAGTGAACCGCCGCCTTTCCATTCCGCTGGCGCTCGGTCTGGGCGCCGCACTGGGCTTTGCCGTCGCGCACCTGCCCGAGGTGTTCCACGCCCAGACGGCGGCGATCGCGGCCTCAGCGGCCCCGGAAAAATCCAAGGTCTCCCCTGTCACGCACCGCTTGCTGGACGAGGTCGTGGGCCGGATCCGGCGGGAATATGTCGATAACGTCGCCGAACGTGCGTTCGACGAAGCGGCCGTGAAGGGCGTCGTCGCAAACCTGGATCCGCACTCGGCGTTCCTGGACGCGCGCGAATACGACGAGATGCGTGCCACCACCACCGGCAGCTATTCCGGGGTCGGCATCGAGGTCTCGGCCGAGGACGGCCGGGTCGTGGTGGTCACCCCGATCGAGGGGTCGCCGGCCGCACGGGCGGGGGTACGGCCCGGCGACGTCGTGCTCACGGTCGATGGACAACCCGTGACCGCCGACCGCCTAGAGGAGACGATCGGCCGGATGCGCGGCGCCGTGGGAACACGGGTGCGCCTCGCCGTGGGCCGGTCGGGGCAGCCGGAGCCGATCACGTTCACGCTCGAACGCGGCGAGGTGCACGTGCACACGGTGCGCGCCGAAGCGCTGCCGGGCGATTACGGCTACGTGCGGATCACGCAGTTCAGCGATTCGACGCCGGACGACCTGGTTGCGGCGCTGTCGAGGCTCATGCACGCGACGGACGACGCGATGCTGCATCCGCTGCGCGGCCTCGTGCTGGACTTGCGGGGCAACCCGGGCGGGGTGCTCGAGTCCGCCGTCAGCGTCGCCGACGCGTTCCTCGACACGGGCCTGATCGTGCGCGCCGACGGACGCACCCCGGAGTCACGCTTCGAAATGACGGCCACCCCCGGCGACGCGTTGCGCGGCGAGCCGATCGTGGTGCTCGTCGACGGTGGCTCGGCTTCCGGCTCGGAAATCGTCGCGGGTGCGCTCCGCGACCACCGCCGCGCGACGCTGATGGGCGAACGCACGTTCGGCAAGGGGTCGGTGCAGACCGTGATCCCGTTGCGGGACGGCCAGGCGCTCAAGCTGACGACGTCCCGCTACTTCACGCCTGCGGGCACGTCGATCCACGAGCGCGGCCTCGAGCCCGACATCGTGATCCGGCGGCTCGAGCACGAACCTGCGGTTACACGACCGCTTCCCCCGATGAAGGATTCCGCCGTGCTCACCGCGCTGCAATACCTGCGCGATCGCGGGCTCGGCATCCACTACGCGGCCGCAGCCGCCCCGGCGGGCTCAGCCGCCCGCTAGGCGCGCACCGGCGCCGATCAGCGCGCCCACCAGCAGCACGAGGACCGGCCCGAGGCTGAGCGCGAAACCCAGTTCGCGCTTTCCGGGGTCGCGCACGTACCCGAGGAAGTACAGCATGCGTCCCAGCAGGTACACCGCACCGAGGAGGGCTGCCCAGTGCGCATCGACGTATCGCGCGAACAGCCACAGCGACGGCAGCAGCACGACGACGAGCTCGAGCGTGTTCTGCTGCACGCGAAAATAGCGTTCGAAGATTTCGTGGCCCGCGACGGCCGGCGCCTTGACGCCGTACCTGCCGCGCGCGCCGGCGACCGCCGCGCCGAATGCGACGTATTGCATCAGGGCCAGGACTGAAACGAGTGCGACGTATTCCATGATCGATAAGGCCCGGGTGGGTGGGAAGGCACGGGAAGATTCCTTTACCATCCGCGGCAGGTCAACCACGGTGCGCTCCGGTCGCACGCGTAATAAGGGGAACGTCGCATGATCGGATTCCTGCTGCGCGCCGCGATCACGGCGCTCGCGCTCTGGGTGGCCAGCCGGCTGCTCGACGGCATCCAGTTCGAGACGACCGGCAAGCTCGTGCTCGCCGCCGTGCTGCTCGGACTGGTCAACGCCGTCGTGCGGCCGATCGCGTTCGTGCTCACGCTGCCGATCACCGTCGTGACGCTCGGACTGTTCCTGCTCGTGTTGAACGCCGCGATGATCGGGCTGGTCGCGTGGGTCCTGCCGGGCTTCAGCATCTCTGGGTTCTGGACGGCGGTCGGCGCCGCGATCATCGTGGGCCTCGTGTCCTGGGCGGCGTCGACGATCATCGGCAACACGGGGCGCTTCGAGCGTTTCTCGGCGCGACGCTGAAAGACGCGTCTCCAGGCGTCCGGCGCAACCCCTGACGCTACATCGACGCAGGCCTTGGTCGGGCCGGTAGATCAATCCGGAAGACCGTCACGAGCCATGGACGGCGAGTGCGAGCCCCCAGGGACGGGTTCACGGCGTGTCTTCCGGGTTGATCTACCGGTCCGACCGGGCCGTGTAGTCGCACCGTCCGAAGCAGCGGGCTACGCGATGCGCGTCGGCAGCGTCACGAGCGCGACGCCGGCCAGGATCACGGCCATGCCGACCAGTTGCGGCGGTGAGAGCGACTCGCCGAGCACGACCCAGCCGAGCACCGTCGCAATCGCGGGGTTGACGTAGGCGAAGGTCGCGACGCGGTCGGTGCGCGCGTTCTTGATCAGCCACGCGTACGCCGTGTACGTGAGCGCCGAGGCGAAGATGGCCATGTAGAGCATCGCCCAGAGGCCACGCGGGCTCCATCGCCATTCGGGCAGTTCGCCCGTCACGACGCCGCCCACGAACAGCCCGGCCGATCCGAGCAGCATCAGCGCGGCGTTGAACGCCACCGGCTCGACCTGCAGCGACGCGTTGCGATAGACGATCGTGCCGACCGACCAGACGACCGCGCCAGCGAGGGCCAGGACCTGCCAGCCGAAACGCGTATCGACGCGGAAGTCGCCACGCCAGACCAGCAGCGCCACGCCGCTGAATCCCAGCAGCAACCCGATCCAGCTGCGCAACCGCAGCGGCTGGCCCTTCGGCCCGAGCGTGCCGAGGCCCGCGATCCAGAGCGCGATGCTTGCGTTCAGCAGGGCGACCTCGTTCGAGGGCAGGTGCTGCAGCGCGTGCATCGCCGGACCGTTACTGAACACGATCATCGTCAGCGCGAAAAAGACCATGAGCTTCCAGTCATGCGCGCTTCGCGGCAGCGACTCTCCGCGGTAACGCGCCACGGCGAGCAACAGCAGCCCTGCGACCAGCGATCGTCCCGCCGAGAACAGCAGCGGCGGCAGTGCGTGCACGCCGATGTGCGAGACGAGGAACGACGATCCCCAGACGAGGTAGACGATGGCAAAACTGCCATAGAGCGTCGCGCGCGACGACGTCACGGCCGCATTGCTCGGTGTCCCGGACGTCAGGGGGCGCCGCGGTTCACGCAGACGCGATAGAGCCAGAACGCCAGTGCGGCGACGACGGCCAGTCCCAACGGCTCGCCGAACTGCAGCGACTCGCCGAGCGCGAGCACGTCCGCGCGTCCGGCCGCCACGATCGGGATCGCGATGACGATGCCCATGAGCGCCTCGCCCGTGATCAGCCCCGCCGCGAACAGCACGCCGTTACGCTTCGCGCGCTCGGTCTCGGAGGACTCGCCGTGGATGCCGAGCCGGCGTTCGACGAGGTATGCGATCAAGCCGCCCGTGAAAATCGGCACCGACAACTCGAGCGGCAGGTAGATGCCGACGGCGACCGCGAGCACCGGCGCACGGAAGGGCGCGTTGCGTCGCTTGAGGATCTCGTCGACGACGATGATCGCCGCCCCGATCAGCGCGCCGATGCCGATCATGCCCCACGGCAGGTCGCCGCCGAACATGCCCTTGGCGACCGACGCCATCAGCGTCGCCTGCGGCGCGATCAGTGGATTCGGATGCTCCGGCGTCGGCACGCCGATGCCGTAGGCCTTGAGCAGCAGGTTCAGCACCGGCGCCATCACGAGCGCGCAGCTCGCGGCGCCGATCGCGAGCATGACCTGCTGCCGCCACGGCGTGGCGCCGACCAGTTGCCCCGCCTTGAGGTCCTGCAGGTTGTCGCCACCGATGCAGGCCGCGCAGCAGACGACCGCACCGATCATGATCGCGGCCACGGGACCGAGCGCCGCACCACGGCCCATCAGCAAGAGCAGCAGCAGGGAGGCGAACAGGATCGTGCAGATCGTGATGCCGGAGACGGGATTGTTCGACGAGCCGACGAGCCCGGCCATGTAAGCCGACACCGAAGTGAAGACGAAGCCGGCGACGATCATGATCACCGTCATCAGCAGGCTGACGCCGAGGTTCTGGACGATCAGCTGGTAGAGGACCGCGAGTGGGATCGTGAACAGCACGAGCCCGACCAGGATCCATTTCATCGGCAGGTCCTGCTCGGTGTGCGCGACGACCTGCGCGGCGCCCGCACGTGTCGCGTCGAGGCCGCTGCGGATGCCCGAGGCGAGCGAGCCGCGGATCGAGATCAGCGCCCAGATCCCGCCCAC
>JAJTCR010000056.1 GCA_021325695.1 Steroidobacteraceae bacterium
TCGGACTTCGTCGAGATGTTCGTCGGCGTCGGCGCCTCGCGCGTGCGCGACATGTTCGAGCAGGCGAAGAAGCATGCGCCGTGCATCATCTTCATCGACGAGATCGATGCGGTCGGCCGTCACCGCGGCGCGGGCCTCGGCGGCGGCCACGACGAGCGTGAGCAGACGCTGAACCAGTTGCTGGTCGAGATGGACGGCTTCGAGGGCAACGAAGGCGTGATCGTCATCGCCGCCACGAACCGGCCCGACGTGCTCGACCCGGCGCTGCTGCGCCCCGGCCGCTTCGACCGCCAGGTGGTCGTGCCGCTGCCGGACGTGCGCGGCCGCGAACAGATCCTCAAGGTCCACATGCGCAAGTTGCCGCTCGCCGAGGACGTCAAGCCCTCCATCATCGCGCGCGGCACGCCGGGGTTCTCCGGTGCGGACCTCGCCAACCTCGTCAACGAGGCGGCGCTGTTCGCGGCGCGCGCCAACCGTCGCACGGTGACGATGGACGAGTTCGAGCGCGCCAAGGACAAGATCATGATGGGCGCCGAGCGCAAGTCCATGGTCATGGACGACAACGAGAAGAAGCTCACCGCGTACCACGAGGCGGGCCACGCGATCGTCGGGCTCAACGTGCCGGACCACGACCCGGTCTACAAGGTCACGATCATCCCGCGTGGCCGGGCGCTGGGCGTGACGATGTTCCTGCCGGAGGCCGACCGCTACAGCACCAGCAAGCGTCGTCTCGAGAGCCGCATCGCGACGCTGTTCGGCGGTCGCGTGGCGGACGAAATCATCTTCGGGCCGGAGTACGTGACGACGGGCGCCTCGAACGACATCGAGCGCGCCACCGAAATCGCGCGCAGCATGGTCACGAAGTGGGGCCTGTCGGACAAGCTCGGCCCACAGACGTATGCCGAAGACGAAGGCGAGGTGTTCCTCGGTCGCAGCGTGACGCAGCACAAGCAGGTGTCGGACGTCACGGCGCACGTCATCGACGAGGAGATCCGTGTCCTCATCGACAGCAACTTCACGAAGGCGAAGGACATCCTGACGCGCGACGTCGACAAGCTGCACAAGATGGCGGAAGCGTTGATCAAGTACGAGACGATCGACGAAAGCCAGATCGCCGACATCATGGCCGGTCGGGACCCGAAGCCGCCGGCGGACTGGGAAGACCGCGACCTCGGCACGCCGAGCAGCAAGGCGCGCGAGCGTCGCGGCGGCGAGGGCGACACCCCCACGGGCACCCCGGCGCCGCAGCATTGACCCGCGGTCCCAGCCGATGACGACACGCCCCGGACCGCCGGGGCGTTGTGTTTCTGGAGCATAGGCGCACGGGCGCATACATGGTCGAAGGCGACCATGCAGCGTCACCAGACGGGCCGCGTGCCCGAGGCTCGACACTACTGCGCGGTGCGCTTGCAAGGGCATCGACACAATGGTCCGCTTCGCTTGCCTGCCTCGAGTCCGGACGGCAACCTTCTTCGAACGAGTCCAAACCGCGAGGATGTGACTTGAGCCAGGGTCCGCTGCCAACGAGGCGCCCACGCCTGCAGCCGGTCGAGGACGCCCTTCTCGCGCTCAATCCCGATGCGCTCATCGTCACGGACCCCCTGACGCGGATCGTTCACTGGAACGCGGGCGCCGAGGCCGTGTTCGGGCACCGGGAGCAGGACGCGCTCGAGCGCCCTCTGGTCGAGCTCCTGTTTCCGGGCGACCGGGCGCGCGAGGTCGAACGTGCCTTGCCGGGCACGCGTGGCTGCGCCGCCGATTCGCGGCTCGAAGCGGTTGCGCTGCGCGCCGACGGGTCGTTGATCCACGTGGACTTCGTGACCCGCGCCTTCCAGGGGACGGGCCCCGGGCACGTGCTCTGGGTGGGCCGCGACGTGACCCAGCCGCGGCTGACGCAGGCGGCGCGGCACCTGGAGGCCCGGTATGGCGAGCTGCTCGAGTCCACGCCCGACGGCATGCTGCTGGTCGGGGAGACCGGCCACATCGTGCTCGCCAACGGCAATGCCGAGCGCATGTTCGGGTACGACCCCGGTGAACTGCAGGGCGTGCCGGTCGATGCGCTCGTGCCGCACCGCGTGCGCGAGGTGCACGTAGGCCGGCGCGCGGGGTACGTCAACCAGCCGCGGGTCCGGGCGATGGGCGGTGGGGCCGAATTGCTCGGCCGACGCAAGTCCGGGGAGGAATTCCCGGTCGAAGTGAGCCTGAGCCCGCTGCGCACGGACGATGGACTCGTCGTCATCAGTGCGGTCCGCGACGTGTCCGACCGCCTCAACGCCACCCGCCGTTTCCGGGCGCTGCTCGAGGCGGCGCCGGACGCCATCGTGATCACCGACTCGCAGGGTCGCATCGTGCTGGCCAACTCACAGACCGACTCGCTGTTCGGTTACAGCCGCGAGGAGTTGATCGGGCAGAAGGTGGAGGTGCTGCTGCCGGACCGGTTGCGTGGCACGCACGTCGCGCATCGCGAGGGCTACGCCGCGTACCCCAAGTTCCGCGCGATGGGCGCGGGCCTCGAACTCTTTGCACGACACCGGGATGGCCGCGAGTTCCCGGTGGAAGTGAGCCTGAGCCCGATCAGCACCAAGGAAGGCATGCTCACGTCGGCCGCGATCCGGGACATCACCGAGCGCAAGGCGGTGCAGCGTCGCCTGGAGGAGCAGAACCTCGAGCTCGCGCGCGCAAGCGAGGCCAAGACGAATTTCCTGGCAGGCATGAGCCACGAGTTGCGCACGCCGCTCAACGCGATCATCGGCTTCACCGGCACGCTGCTGATGCGGCTGCCCGGTCCGCTGACCGACGAGCAGGAGAAACAGCTCAAGACCGTGCAGTGGGCAGGACATCACCTGCTCGCGCTGATCAACGACCTGCTCGACCTGACCCGCATCGAAAGCGGCGAGACGCACGTCGACCTGGCGCCCGTCGACGGCTCGGAGGCCGCGCTCGAGGCCGGCACCCAGGTCCGCAGCCAGGCGGAGGAGAAGGGACTCGAGCTCGAACTCGACCTGCCGGAAACACCGGTCGTCATCCGCAGCGAGCGGCGCGCGTTGACCCAGGTACTGATGAACCTGCTGGCCAACGCCGTGAAGTACACCGAGACCGGCCGCGTGCGCCTGAGGCTGCGTCGCGTCGACGACACGGTGCGGTTCGAGGTACAGGACACCGGCATCGGCATCCGGCGCGAGGACCGCCAACGCCTGTTCAAGGCGTTTTCACGGCTCGAGCGCGGCAACGAGAAGCGACCGGGCACGGGCCTGGGGCTCTATCTCAGCGGGCGTCTCGCCGCACTGCTCGGTGGGCGAATCGACGTCCATTCCCGCGTCGGCGTCGGCAGCACGTTCACGCTGGTCCTGCCGGGGGCATGAGCGAGATGGCGCGGATCCTGCTCGTCGAGGACAACCCGACGAACCTCGAGCTGATGCGGTACCTGCTGACGCACCACGGGCACCACGTCGAGAGTGCGCAGAACGGCGAGGACGGCGTGCGTCTCGCGCGGCAGCTGCGGCCGGACATCGTCCTGTGCGACCTGCGCATGCCGTACCTCGACGGCTACGGTCTGCTCAAGCGCGTCCGCGCCGATCGCGGGCTCGACGAGGTGGTCGTGATCGCCGTCACGGCCTACTCGATGCCCGACGACCGCAAACGCGTCGCCGCAGCCGGTTTCGACGGTCACCTGACCAAGCCGATCGCGCCCGAGAGCGTCGTCGGGCAGGTCGAGGGCTTCATTGCTGCGGGCCGGAGGAATGGTAGTGGCTAGCGGCTAGTGGCTAGTGGATAGTGGATAGTAAGCAGCGACTGAGTCGGTCGCCGCTGCGCGCCTCCGACTAGCCAGTAGCCACCAGCCACCAGCCACCAGCCACTTCCTGCATGCTCCTTCGCTGCCGTTCCCGCACGCTGGACCTCGCGCGTCCGTGCGTGATGGGCATCCTGAACGTCACGCCCGATTCGTTCTCCGACGGCGGCCTGCACTCCGATCGGGACCGCGCGGTCGAAGCGGCCCTGCGAATGGTGGACGAAGGCGCGGCCATCATCGACGTCGGCGGGGAATCGACGCGCCCGGGCGCGACGCCCGTCGCCACGAGCGAGGAACTCGATCGTGTCGTGCCGGTGATCGAGGCGCTTGCGCGGCACGCCGACGCGGTCCTGTCGGTCGACACGAGCCAGCCCGAGGTCGTCAAGGCCGCGCTGCAGGCGGGTGCGCACATGGTCAACGACGTCCGTGCGTTGCGGCGGCCCGGCGCACTGGCGGCCGCCGCCGCACACGACGCCGCGGTCTGCGTCATGCACATGGTCGGCGAACCCTCGACGATGCAGGTCGATCCGCGTTACGACGACGTCGTGCACGAGGTGCGCGAGTTCCTGGGTGCGCGCGTCCGGGCGTGTCGCGAGGCCGGCATCCGGGCCGACTCGATCTGCGTCGATCCCGGCATCGGCTTCGCCAAGACCGCGCAGCACAACCTGGAGCTGTTGCGGAACCTGCGATCGTTCACCGATCTCGGCGGCCCGTTGCTGGTGGGCGTATCGCGCAAGTCGCTGGTCGGTATGATCACGGGCCGGCCCGCGGCGGATCGCACGGTGGGCAGCGCCACCATGGCGGCGCTTTGCGTGGAGCGCGGGGCGAGTATCCTGCGCGCGCACGACGTCGCGGCGACGGTCGATGCGATCAAGGTGGCCACTGCGTTACTGGGGCAGCGGTCGGACTGAAGCGGTCGCCGGAAGCCCGGCACACGGGCGGTCGCGCGGCACAGGAGCGAATCGAGCATGGGCAGGAAGTATTTCGGCACCGATGGCGTCCGCGGGCAGGTCGGCGAACACCCGATGACGGTCGAGTTCGCGCTGCGGCTCGCGAGCGCCGCAGCCCGCGTGCTCGCGCCCCAGGGCGGGACCGCGCTCGTGGGCAAGGACACGCGCCTGTCGGGGTACATGTTCGAGGCAGCGCTCGAGGCCGGTTTCGTCGCGGCCGGAGTCGACGTGCAGCTGATCGGGCCGCTGCCCACGCCCGGGATCGCGTACCTCACGAAGAAGTTCGGCTGCAGCTTCGGCGTCGTGATCAGCGCCTCGCACAACCTGTTCGAGGACAACGGCATCAAGTTCTTCGATGCGCAGGGCAGCAAGCTCTCCGACGAACTCGAGGAGCGGATCGAATCGTACCTCGACCAGCCCGCGCTGACGCGCGAGTCGATCCACCTCGGCCGGGCCGTGCGCGTCGACAAGTCGCGGGTCGTTTACCAGGAGTTCTGCGCGTCGGTGCTGCCGCGCGGTCTCGACCTGTCGGGGCTCAAGATCGTGATCGACTGCGCGAACGGCGCGGCGTACAAAGTCGCGCCGCGCGTGCTCGCCGACCTCGGCGCGGAGATCATCCCGATCGGCTGCTCGCCGAACGGTCGCAACATCAACCTGCGATGCGGTTCGACGGCGCCCGAGTTGCTGCAGGGGACGGTGTCCGGCGTGCGCGCCGACGTCGGTATTGCGCTCGACGGCGACGGCGACCGCCTCGTCATGGTCGACCACCTCGGTCGCATCGCGGACGGCGACCAGTTGCTCTACGTCATCGCCTCCGATCGCAAACGCAACGGCACGTTGCGCGGGCCGGTCGTGGGGACGGTCATGAGCAACCTGGGGCTCGAGCAGCAGCTGGGAGCCGAGGGAATCGAGTTCCTGCGCGCGAAGGTCGGCGATCGCTACGTGCTGGCGCTGCTCAAGGAACGCGCCGGCGTGCTCGGTGGCGAGACGTCCGGGCACCTGTTGTGCCTCGACCGCACGACGACGGGCGACGCCCTCGTCAACGCGCTCGAGGTGCTGGCCGTGATGAAGCGCAGCGGCCGGCCGCTCGCGGAACTCGTCGCGACGATGCCCAAGTTCCCGCAGGTCATGGTCAATGTCCGCGTCAGGGAGCGGATCGATCCCGGCCGCACGCCGTCGATCCAGGACGCCGTGCGGCGAGTGGAAGACGCGCTCGCGGGTTCCGGTCGCGTCGTGCTGCGAGCCTCGGGCACGGAGCCGGTCATCCGCGTGATGGTCGAGGGGCGCGAGGAGGCGGTCGCCGCCCGATACGCGAACGAACTCGCGGAGACGGTGCGGACGGCGGTCTGAAACGCGTCGTCCACGTTTGCTTTCATGCAGACCCGCCGCTAAGATCGCGCGCCTTTCGCGGCCGCTCCTTCCGGGCGCCGGGCGGACTTCACCGGGGGACGGGTCAGAGATGCGTCAGCCGCTCGTTGCGGGCAACTGGAAAATGCACGGGTCGCGGGCCGAGAACGCGAACCTGGTCACCGCGCTGCTCGACCTGTTGCCGGCCGGCAAGCACGCCGAAATCCTGGTCTGTCCACCGTTTCCGTACCTGCTCGAGACGGGCCGGCAGCTCAAGGATTCGGGCGTCCAGCTCGGCGCTCAGTCGGTGTGTGCCGAGGCGCAGGGCGCTTTCACCGGCGAAGTCTCGGCCGCAATGCTCAAGGACGTCGGCTGCCGTTACGTGCTGGTCGGCCACTCCGAGCGCCGGCAGCTCTACGGCGAAAGCGACGCGCTCGTCGCCCGCAAGTTCGTGGCCGCGCAGTCGCAGGGCCTGGTGCCGGTGCTGTGCGTCGGGGAAACCCTCGACGAGCGCGAAGGCAACCAGACCTTGCAGGTCGTCTCGCGGCAACTCGAGGCCGTGCTCTCCGTCAGCGGGGTCCGCTCGCTCGCCCGCGCGGTCATCGCGTACGAGCCGGTCTGGGCGATCGGGACGGGTCGGACGGCGTCGGGGGAGCAGGCCCAGGAAGTGCACGCGATGATTCGTGCCAGGGTGGCGGCGCTGGATGCTACAATAGGGGGATCGGTCAGGATCCTGTACGGCGGCAGCGTCAAGGCTTCCAACGCCCAGGAACTGTTCGCGATGCCCGACATCGACGGCGGTCTCGTCGGCGGCGCATCGCTCAAGGCGGACGAGTTCGCGCGAATCTGCGCCGGCGCAGGTTGACGGGCGGGACTTCGCCGCAGGCACTCAAGGTTTTCTGGCATGAACTGGCTGCAGACTCTCGCCGTCGTCTTCCACGTCCTCCTCGCGGGCGCCATCGTCGGCCTCGTGCTGCTGCAGCGTGGGAAGGGCGCGGACGCCGGCGCGGGTTTCGGCGCGGGCGCGTCGGGCACGGTGTTCGGTTCACGTGGCTCGGCATCGTTCCTGTCGCGAACGACCGCGGTACTGGCAACGCTGTTCTTCCTGACGAGCCTCGGCCTGTCGTACCTGTTCAGCCAGCAGAAGCAGCCGACCAGCGTGTTCGACACGCTGCCGCAGCAGCAAGCGCCTGCGCCGACCGCGCCGCAGTCGCAGCCCGGCGCGATGATGCCCGAGCTACCGGCGACGCAGGCTCCGGCGA